>JAGLFI010000294.1 GCA_023144585.1 Desulfobacula sp.
TGGTAAAATTATTGTTTTTACCCAGCTTTGCATGGGTGAATCTTTCATAATGGCCCAAATCCAGATCTGTTTCCGCCCCATCATCCGTTACAAACACTTCACCATGCTGAAAGGGGTTCATTGTTCCCGGATCAACATTTATATAAGGATCAAGTTTTTGTATGGTAACCGTCAGGCCGCGGCTTTCAAGAAGCATTCCTATGGCAGCGGATGCAAGCCCTTTGCCTAAAGATGATAGTACACCTCCGGTAACAAAAATATATTTGGTGTTTTTAGCCATTTTTCCTCGCTTGTTTAAGGTTATTCATATAATTTTTTAAAATCTTCTATGCGTTTGTCAAGCTCATCAATCTCTTGCAAATTCTTATCAAAAAAATCCGGATCATTTTCAGGGTATAACTGCTTAATATGCTCAATATCAAATAAAGAGGAGGGAAACCCTGATTTTAAATCAAAACTTCTTACGTGAACCATTGCAAACAATTGATTATCCAAAAAAATACTGACCTGCATCGGATACCAGGTCTTGCTGACCCTCTGCCATTTATTATAAAAAAACTCAACCAGCCAGCCATTTTTTTCAAGCACATATTTAATGGGTAAAAAAGACTCTTTTTCTATCCAGAGCCCTGCAAAGGGTTTGTCTTTTTCCACAGATCTGCCAATGACATAGCAAATGATATCATTATATCTTTGAAAGGATACTTTTGTAGTATCAATACCTGCCATGTCAAGTTGATTTAAAAGACTTTCATGGTCCCGGTAAAGAAGGATATCCGTATACAGGTCAACCAGTGGTTTTTCATGGGAAACAATGACGCCTTCCATAACTTTGACAAATCTAAAATCAGATTCGACACTGAAACTTGTCATGGTGTCGGAAATAATATCAGCCCTAAGCTGATTGGGGTATGCGTAAATCAATTTTTCCTCTAATTCTGCAAAGCCTTTTCCCGTGTCTTTGTAATTCAATATTTTTTTAGTCTGATAGGCTTGGATACCGACAGGCTGCTTAATCTTCTGGATAACAAGATGCAAAAGATGAAGAGTTTGGGGGACAAAGGCCTCACCCGTTCCTGATACCAGAATAAAAAACAGGTTAAAAAACAATATAAAAAACGTTAAACAAAAATATTTTTTCATACCCTAAAGGTCACACGCAACCACAAAGATCACACGTAAAATTAAACAAAAATATTTTCGGGAAAAGTTGCTCCATCTCCCAAAAGTTCTTCAATCCTGATGAGTTGATTATATTTGGCCACTCTGTCACTCCTGGACATGGATCCTGTTTTTATCTGTCCTGAATTTACACCCACGGCAAGATCAGCAATAAAAGAGTCCTCTGTTTCTCCGGATCGATGGGAAACAATAGTTGTATAGCCGGATTCTTTTGCCATTTGAATCGTATCCAGAGTTTCTGTAACCGTTCCGATCTGGTTTAGTTTAATCAGAATTGAATTGCCGATTCCTCGCTCAATTCCTTTTTTAAAAATATCAGGATTTGTGACAAAGATATCATCACCAACGATCTGTATGGAATTTCCAAGCCGTTCGGTCATGATTTTCCATGAATCCCAATCATCTTCGGCAAGCCCATCCTCTATGGAATATAAGGGATATTTTTCAACCAATTTCTCATAATAATCAATCAGGTCTACAGCGGAAAGCTCTTTGCCTTCTGACTGAAAAATATATTTGCCGTCTTTATAGAATTCTGAAGCAGCTGCATCAAGGGCAATACCGATATCTTTACCCGATCTGTATCCGGCAGTCTCAATGGCATTGATAATATATTCCAACGCCTCTTCATTGGATTTAAGGTTCGGTGCAAACCCCCCTTCATCCCCGACCGCTGTGGACAGCCCCTCACCCTTTAAAATCTTTGCAAGATGATGAAAGATCTCAGCCCCCATCCGAACTGCTTCCGTAAGGCAGGATGCACCAAAAGGAAGAATCATGAACTCCTGAATATCCAGATTGTTTGCAGCATGAGCCCCGCCATTGATAATATTCATCATGGGAACAGGCAGCACCCTGGCATTAATACCACCCAGATGCTGAAACAGAGGGATCTCACATGCTTCAGCCGCCGCTCTTGCTGCTGCCATGG
>JAGLFI010000295.1 GCA_023144585.1 Desulfobacula sp.
ACAGAATGCAAAAAGAAAAATCGTTTTCAGGAGAAAAAAATGACAGACCCAATTGATGATAAAGCAGATGACAATGCCAGTGATAATAAAGGTGAAAATACGGAAGAGATGAGCTTTGCTGAGCTTTTTGAATCATATGATACGAAAATAAGTCATGAACTGAACCAGGGGGATATGGTTAAGGGTGAGATTATCTCCATTGGCAGTAACAGTGTATATATTGATACGGAAACCAAAAGTGACGGTGTTGTAAGCAAATCAGAGCTTTTAGATGAAAACGGTGAATTCCCATATAAGGCCGGTGACAAGATAAGGCTTTATGTGGTCTCATTAAGTGAGAGTGAAATTATATTGTCTAAAGCGCTATCCGGTGCTGGAAAAGCAAGTATGCTCAATGATGCATCCCAAAATGGGACCCCTGTTGAAGGCAAGGTCATTGGTGTGATCAAAGGGGGGTTTAATGTGGACATCATGGGGAAGAGAGCTTTTTGTCCTGTCAGCCAGATAGATGTCAAATATGTGGAAAATCAGGAAGACTATGTCGGACAGACCCATCATTTTTTAATGACCCGATTTGAAGAAGGAGGCAGGAATATTGTTGTATCAAGGCGGGATTTGCTGAATGAAGAGATAAAAGAGAAATTAGAGGTTTTCCTTAAAAAAGTAAAAGAAGGAGATATCGTTCAGGGCACGGTCATCAAGTTGATGCCGTATGGCGCATTTATTGAACTGATTCCAGGCGTTGAAGGAATGGCACATATTTCAGAATTGTCCTGGTCCCGCATTGAAAAGGCAGAAGAGGTCATTCAGGCGGGCGATGTGGTGAATGTGAAATTGTTAAAGATAGAAACCTCAGACCCATCAGATACCATTAAGATTTCTTTGTCAATGAAACAGACATCATCCAATCCCTGGGACAGTCTGGGGGACGGCATGGGAAGCGCTTTTAATGTCGGGGATCAAGTGTCTGGAAAAGTGGTGAGGCTGGTTTCCTTTGGGGCATTTGTGGAAATTGCACCGGGTGTAGACGGCCTGGTTCATATCAGCGAAATGAGTCATACCAGAAGAGTACTCAGGCCCGATGATGTGGTTCAGGTGGGAGACAATACCCAGGTGGTGATTAAATCAATCGATATGGACAGTAAGAGGATTTCATTGAGTATTAAGGATGCATTAGGTGATCCCTGGACCGGTGCTTCGGTGAGATATGAAATCAATTCAATTGTAGAAGGACGTTTGGAAAAAAGAGAAAAATTTGGTCTTTTTATAAATCTTGAGCCAGGTGTGACAGGGTTGATGCCATCATCCAAAATAAGTGGTGCAGCAAATCCTTCTGTTTTTGAAAAATTAAAACCAGGCAGTTCGGTACAGGTGATGATCCAGGAGGTTGATGAGGACAAAAGAAGAATCACGCTGACATCGCCGGATCAAAAAGAGGGAGATAATTGGAAATTATTTGCAGGCAACGCAAAATCAAAGTCACTTGGCACCATGGAGAACCTGTTTCTGGAAGCTATGAAAAAGAAAAAATAGCAGTTCTAAGGATGGACTTCCTAAAGTTATTTTTTATGGTTCATACTATATTGATAATTATATTTTTAAAATTTAAAATCAACTTTTCTTGTCTATTTAAATGAATACTGGTAAGTTCAAGGTATCTTGTATTAAAAGATTAAGGGAAAATAATGGATGACGTAATTGCAGGGGGTAGTGAAACCATTCTTTTTGTGGATGATGAAGCCTATCTTGCCGATGTTGGAAAGGAAATGCTTGAAGATTTCGGTTATGTGGTTGAATCCATGACCAGTTCCAGGCAGGCATTTGAATTGTTTGAACAGAACCCGGATAAATTTGACCTGGTGATTACTGATTATACCATGCCTGAAATGACAGGGGATGAGCTTGCCAGAAAAATACATCAAATAAATTCTAAGATTCCCATCATAATGTGCACGGGTATTTCCCTTGATCCAGAGATCATAAATGGTCTTGCACTTGAAAAAATCATGATGAAACCCATGGGTATGGAAGATATGTTGAAGGTTGTCAGGGATGTTCTGAATAAAGCAACTTCTTGAATTTCCGGTTAAGTTTC
>JAGLFI010000296.1 GCA_023144585.1 Desulfobacula sp.
ATATCCGGGTAATCAAGTAATTTCAAACCCTGACCCTTCGTTCGAATCATTATTTTATCATCATAGGTTAACTGCTCAAGCACCTTTCTGGAAAAATCAACCATCACATGTTCTGATCCGCCATGATGACCGGTAACGATTCCTTTTTCACCCTTCACATCCCCGGACATGATAACTGCCTCATTGCCAACACAGGAAAGAAGCTGGAGGGAATTATTGGGGAATTCAAAGGGTTTTTCCGCATTTGCCGAGCAACTGACCCCGGGTTCGATATGATCTCCTGCAAGGCCGAAAGCAGAATCTCCCACCTGGATATTTAAAGTAATTCCACCAATACTTGGAAGGATAAAGGGGTTTCCTTCATGATCCACCTTCCAGCCCGGCCTGATCTTGGGAGGCCCTGGTTTGCACTGCATGGATAATTCAACAAGCCTGTCTTCATTGGTTTTTAACATCATTATCTCCATATTCTATAGATCAAATTTTACTGCCAAGTTTTATTAAAAAGGGGATTGCACAAAACCCGATTAACGCACTCACAATAAACATATTCTCAAGCCCTACCACATCGCCGATGATTCCAGCAATGACAACAGCAATAGACCTGGCGGCAAAAGAAATCATCATAAACAGACCATTGGCTGCCGAGGGGTTGAGTTTTGCATTTTCCTGGATAATTGCCAGCATGACAGGGGTGGTTGAAAGAACAGTAAACCCTGTAACAGCCAGTATGATAATTTTTAAAATCCCTGTTGAAAAAACAAAGATCAAAATGGCAACCGGTGCTACCATCAACACCCAGAACAATACTCTTTGTCTTCCCAGCCAGTCACTGAAGGTTCCCGCGCATAACACACCAGCTACCCCGAATGCTTCATACAAAGCAAGTGCAGCTCCCCCAAGCCAGAGGCTTCCGGTCTGCCTTTCCACAAAAACAGTGAGAAAAACTCCCATGGATGCATGCATAAAGGCTCGTGCCGTTAAAATGCCGGATAAGGGCATCAGTACATGCTTAATTTCATGAAATGCCGCTTTTAAAAACCCGCTCCTTTTAATGGATGTTTTTTCTTCCTCTTTTTCAAGGGTAAAATAAAGCAGCACGGATGTTAACATGGCAAACCCCATAACAACATAGAAATGATCTTCACCAAGAAATGACACAGCAGCAATGGCAAATATGGGCCCCACGGTCCTGGCAGCCTCCCCGCCTGTCATAAAAATACTCATGCCGCGGCCCTTTCTATCCCCGGAATACTTTGCAACCAGAACAGGTGTTGGGACATGATATACGGCTACGCTGATACCCGCCAGAAAAAGAAGAGCCAGCAATACATAGTAGGATGACGCACTTAAAATAAGGCTCATGAATATGGCCGTGAATGTTGGTGCAAGAATGACCAGCCATCGCGTAAGACCTTTATTGTCTGCAAACAGCCCGATAAAAGGGTTGAGCAGTGCGGGAATCTGCATAATAGTAGACAACAGTCCTGCCTGGGTTAAAGTCAGTGAAAGTTTTTCTATGATTAGCGGCAGCAGGGGCGCAAGAAAGCTTGTATACACATCATGGATAAAATGGGAGAATGCGACAAGCGCTATCCTGCCTGTCTGGAATTTTTGAGTTTTCATTCCGGCATAATTATCAAATTTATATAAGAAAGTAAAAAGATTTATGCCGGCCTTAACGTACAACTTTTGGTTAGAGCCTGTACAAAAATCGCAATCGCCATTCCCTGCAACCCGTACCTCGATCTCCTTGCCGGAACCCAGGCCCTGACATTATCCCAAAAATGTGGTAATTGATGTGTTTTCATTAATGGACTGTTGGATTTTTATTAACATTACTCGTCTCCAAATAAGTTACAATGCACCTGGGGATAAAAAAATCAGAGACATGTTGTAGTTGGATGATTTTGAATAAAGTGAAGACTACACAGAGATAGTCCAGCATCTTTTTTGAATCCTGGAAAACTTAGACTATAGCCAGTAGTATAGTCTTTTAAAGCCTTTTTTTTTCGGCGAATTAAAAGTGAGTAAGGGCTTTAAATTTCACCAGGATTTTCTGGAAACAACAACAAATTTCCTTGAGTATCCAT
>JAGLFI010000297.1 GCA_023144585.1 Desulfobacula sp.
CTTGATGACCCCGTGAATGAATACGTTTTTTTAATTAAGGAGAAATAACGTGCATGCAACCATTCAAAAACCAATAGGTGAAATAGTAAAGCATATTCAACCCGGCGAAAAGGTCTTTGTTGTCGGGTGTAATAATTGCGCCTGAAAATGCTATTCCGGCGGTGACGACGAAACCGAAATGATGGCAAAACGTCTGTCTGACAGAGGGATTGAAGTAACCGGATATACAGCGCCGGGCCCCAAGGGAATGTCCCTGTGCAAACTGGAACATTCCCGTAAAGTACTCATGGAAGAACATGCCGATGGAGTTAAAAAAGCTTCGAAATCACCACAGCAATGCAGATTAAGCAAAATTGATAATTTTAATTGAAAGGGTTGGCATCAACTATGCAGATGTATTTTTCAGTTATCAGATAAAGTATGCATTTACTTACCTCCAGAATCTGAATAACCACCTCACCGTCATCCGGGGCAGCTTGTATACCGCCAGTAGCTGCCCCGGATTTTTTTTATGATGTCTTTCAGGATTGAAGCGGTATATCCCATTTTTTCATATACTTCCAGATAGATGCCCGGCTCAATCCAACTCGTCTGGCAACTTCAGCCTTATTCCAGTTATTGTCACGGAGCAGGTCAATTATTTTTTTTTGGGTCAAAGAATGGGGCTGCTGAAGATTTTTTATCATTGGATTTATTGTTTCTTTTTCAACGGGCCCGGAAATCATATCCGGGTCTCTGATCTCAAGGGGAAGATCGGTGAGATCAATTAGCCTGTTGGAGCATAAAACAAAGGCATGCTCGATTGCATTGGCCAGTTCCCTGATATTACCCGGCCAGAAATAATCCATAAAAGCCTTTAAGACGGTAATAAAGATCCTCTCTAAACTTCCCGGCATCTACCTGGGATTTAAGATCTTTGTTTGTGGCAGTGATGATACGGATATCAATTTTGCGTTTTCTGGATTCACCCACCCGTTCTATTTCTTTTTGCTGCAGCCCCCGAAGCAGTTTCACCTGTATATAAGGGGTGATTTCGCCTATCTCATCTAAAAAAATAGTACCGCCGTCTGCCTGTTCAAACCGTCCGATACGATCCTGGCTGGCACCGGTAAAGGCACCCTTTACATGGCCGAAAAGCTCACTTTCAAGCAAAGACTCTGAAAGGGCGCTGCAATTGATGATGATTAAAGATTTATCCCTTCTCTCACCTATGGAATGAATCGCCCCTGCCACAAGTTCTTTTCCCGTCCCGCTTTCTCCCTGGATGAGGATGGTTGCATCACTTGCTGCCGAGGCTTTAATAAATGCAAATACATTCTGCATGACCTGACTTTTTGCAATAATACCTCCCAGACGATTTAATTCCCCAAGGCGGCGAGTGGCCTCTTCCATTTTTAATCTGACATTCTTCAGTTCTGTCAAATCTGTAACAGCTTCAACAATTCCTATGATCTTATTTTGTCTATTTTTTATCACCCGGGCATTTTTTGTTACTGAGAGGACATGTCCTTCTTTATGGCTTAGTAAACATTCCGTGGGGTCTACTTTCCCATATTTTAAAATACCACAATCTCTCATACCAGTTGGACAATCTTTATCAAAACACTGATTGAAGTTCAGAATTTTACAGCTTTATCCTTTTATTTCCTTGGATGAATACCCTGTGATTTTTTCCATGGCCGGATTCCAGGCAATGATCCTTCCGTGGGTATCAAGAACAAAAATGCCATCACCAATGGATTCAAGTAATAATTTTACAAATTCATTGTTTTGTATTTCAAATTCTATATCTTGCATGAAAGTATCCCTCTTTTGATCTCGGCGCCACTGGTGGCGCCACTTTGTCTGGGAGCCATCATAAGTAACGGGACATTCTCTTGTCAATAGTTAATTTATTTATGTAAAACAAAATAATTTTAAATTTTTTAGCAACAATTACAGTTGGTTATAAAATTAAAAAAAGTTCTATTTAACTCCTGGCATAGTTGTTGAAATAATAATTTATAACTCAGTTATAGAATGCGCATTCATTGGGGAAATAAAAATAATATAAATAGTAATAAAAAGGAGAATAACAATGAGTA
>JAGLFI010000298.1 GCA_023144585.1 Desulfobacula sp.
TGAAACTATCCCACAGCCTTTTTTTCTGGCAAAAAACAAAAAATAAATATAGAAAATATAGAAACGAGTTTTCTCAAAACTATTTTTGAAAAAAAATCATAGTTTCTGCAAGAGGCTCATTAGATAAAAATGATGAAATTGATATGGAATACCGGGTCGTTGTCAATATGTCTAAATATCTTTACCTATGGTGAGAGGATGAATGAAAAATTAAATGAAGGCGATACTATTCATTTGATGACGGTTGGCTGAGGTTAAAAACCGATTCGCAGTCAGTCTGACTGCAAAAAACCAGACTGCAAATTAGCCGGCAGGGGACAGATCATAATGATATTTTCTTGAGCAGAATATTTTCAACCTCCTGGGTTTGCTGCCCCAAATCTGAAATCATTGATAAGGATTTCAGGATATGTTACATTAAATCCAGATATTCACCTTATTCAGGAGGTTCTATGCATATATCCATCACATTCAAAAATATCGACTCGTCAGATGCTCTAAAATCCCACATTCATGAAAAATTTGATAGGCTGGACAAGATGCTTGACAGCCCGGCTGATGCACGTATTGTCCTGTCGGTTGAGAAAATCCGAAATATTATTGATATAAACCTGACCTGCAACAAAATAAAAATTCATGCGAAAGAAGAAGCTTAAAATAACATGTATTCAGCCATGGATGCCCTTTCAGATAATGTTAAACTGCAAATTAGAAAATAAAAAGATAAACAGCGACGACATCTTTCCGGCGATAAGCAGACCATCAAAACCAATGGAATGGAGATAGAATCTTCAGTTGAAGTGAAGGAATTAAAATAAGGCAAAATAGGAAAAAAAGTTTATAAAATAAGTTAAAATTGCAAGGTATGGTTTCGATAGTTATCGAAAAACAAAAAATTTCCTTATAAAAGTAAAAATAATACTTGACATGGATTTGTTGATTTGGTTAATCTTTAAAAAATAGAACAGATGGATTTTCATTTGCTGTCTATTTTTTAAAAGCGTTGCAAATTATTAAATTTTTATATTTAAGGAGGGAATCATGCCAATCAAAGAAAACACTCTCATTCTTGACGGTTATACATTAACAATTGAAGAATTGATAAAAGCCGGGAACGATCTGTCCATAAAAGTTGAGATTGACGATAAAAACTGGCCCAAGATCCGTGACTGCCGGGAACTGGTTGAGAAATGGGCCAAAGAAGAACGGTGTATCTATGGGGTTAATACAAGCTGCGGCGGTCTGGTTGATTATCTCTTACCCAGAGACAGGGATAATGATTTTCAGAAAAACCTTGTAAGAAGTATCACCACCCAGGTAGGTAAACCCTTTGAAGATACACTTGTCAGAACCTTTATGATCGCAAGGACCAATTCACTTTGCCGCGGTTTTTCCGGTATTAAAGAAGTAAATCTGAAAATTTATCTGGAGATGATCAACAAGCATGTCTTTCCGCTTATTCCCAGAAAAGGGTCGCTGGGAACCAGTGGCGATCTTGGCCCTCTTGGATGTATTGCAAGTGTTGCTTTTGGAGAATGGAAAGCAAACTATAATGGCAAACTCATGCCGGGTAAAGAGGCGATGGAAGCTGCCGGTATAGACCTCATGTATTTGAATGCCAAAGAGGGTTTGTCCCTGATCAATGGAACTTCCGGCATGGTCGGTCTTGCCTGTACGGTCATCACAGAAGCCACCAATACATTGAAAAATTCAGATATAATAGCTGCGTTTGCCATTGAAACTTTAATGGGTAGATTTAATCCTTTTGATCCAATCGTTCATGAGCAAAAATATCATCCCGGTCAGTATGCGACTGCAATGAACCTGACCATGCTTCTCAAGGGAAGTAATTTGGCCATTGATGAGTTGGAACTCTCTTTAAAACTGCAATCAACTTTAAAGCAGCATAAAGGTGTTTCCGTGGCAGATATTCCTGTTGAAGATGCCTATTCAATCCGCTGTACACCTCAATTTGTGGGCCCCACAAAAGATTCATTGCAAAATGCCCATGAGGTTTTATTAAGGGAACTTAATTCCAGTAATGACAATCCATTGATTTTTACAGAGTTGGATACATTTTT
>JAGLFI010000299.1 GCA_023144585.1 Desulfobacula sp.
TTTTAAAACAGATAGAAGGCTCCTGTCATATCCCGGTGGCCTGTTTTGGAAAAATCATAAATAATGAAGTAGTGCTGACCGCAGTCGTCGCCTCGATTGACGGGAAAAAATTGATTAAAGAACAAATTATTTCCCCAATGGATAAAGTAGAAAGCCATGGCCGGACTCTTGCCGACCAGGTTCTTGAAAAAGGTGGAAAAAAAATATTGGAGAGCTTGAATTCAAATGACGGATAAGACAGGCCCAAATAAGATAGGCAAGGTATATCTGATTGGCGCAGGCCCGGGCGATCCAGGGCTTTTAACCATTAAGGCAAAAGAATGTATCGAAACTGCAGATGTTGTGGTCTATGATTATCTTGCATCCTCTTTTTTATTAAACTATGCCAAAAAAGATGCCCAGATTATTTATGTCGGTAAAAAAGGCGGGGATCATACTCTCTCTCAGGATAAAATCAACCTGCTTCTGGTGGATAAAGCAAAGCTTGGGCTGGATATAGCGCGTTTGAAAGGCGGTGATCCATTCGTATTTGGTCGGGGGGGTGAAGAGGCACAGATGCTTCTAAGCCACGCAGTGCCCTATGAAGTCATCCCGGGGGTCACCTCAGCGATTGCTGCACCAGCCTATGCAGGTATTCCAATAACCCACAGAGACCACACCTCTTTTGTATCCTTTATTACCGGTCATGAAGATCCCACAAAAAAAGATACCAGTATGCAATGGGATGTATATGCGAAATCCAATGCTACCCTTGTATTTTTAATGGGGGTTAAAAATCTTGAAAACATTGTAAAAAACCTGGTGAAGTACGGAAAACTTTCGAACACACCGGTTGCCCTGATCAGATGGGGAACCACGGCAAGACAGCAAACCGTCACCGGGACTCTTGATACTATTGTTGAGCGGGTTAAAAAAGCAAATCTCACATCACCAGCCATTATTATTATCGGTCATGTGGTCTCTTTAAGGGACGAACTTGCATGGTTTGATAGAAGACCATTATTTGGAAAACGGATTGTGATTACCAGAGCCCGTGCCCAGGCAAGCAGCCTTGTGTCGATGCTCTCCAGGCTTGGAGCTCACTGCATTGAGATTCCAACCATTCAAATTGTCCTACCCAAAGATATAAATCCGTTAAAAGAATTCATTAAAAATATAAAAAGTTATGACTGGCTTATCTTTACCAGTGTCAATGGGGTTAAATTCTTTTTTAATACATTGTTTGATATGGGCAAAGACGTAAGAGCATTGGGACATCTTAAATTTGCATGTATTGGCCCTGTGACCAAAAAACGGCTTAAAGATTTTGGTATTATCAGTGATATTCTGCCTGAAACCTACAAAGCTGAAAGTGTGATTGATGCGTTTTCAACGGTTGAAATAAAGGATAAAAAAGTATTGCTTCCAAGGGCAAAAAAGGCCAGAACCATTTTACCTGAAGCGTTGACAAAAATGGGGGCACACCTTGATGAAGTGATTGCCTATGAAACACTGCTCAATATTGAAGAAAAAAAAGAGTTGATTTCTCTGCTGGAAAATAATGAAATTGATGCAATAACCTTTACCAGTTCATCCACGGTATCCAATTTCATGTCGCAGCTTGAATTAAAAGATACCAAAAAACTTTTAAAGAATGTTGTCACTGCCTCTATCGGGCCTATCACATCAGACACGGCAAGATCCTTTGATATTGAACCTGATATTGAAGCCAGAGAATATACCATTCAAGGCCTTGTGGATTCATTGTTAACTTACTATGAAAGCAAATAAAAAATGATTGCCGGTAACCGCACCATTAATTATCTTCGTATCTCAGTTACAGACAGATGTAACTTCAGGTGCCAATATTGTGTACCCTCTTCACCTTTCTCAGTGATTGAACATAAAAAAATTGCCCGGTACGAGGAGATTTTGAGAATCACAGAACTTGCCTGTGAACTTGGTATAACAAAGGTCAGGATTACCGGGGGAGAACCCTTTGTAAGAAAGG
>JAGLFI010000003.1 GCA_023144585.1 Desulfobacula sp.
AAATTGTAGTGGTAATCTTACTAATTTTGTTAAAAGAGTTGTTTTTGAATTAATATAGAGGTCGGGATAAAAATATTGGTGAGTATTTTAAAAAAGAGTTTCATCGGCTGGATTTTTATATATGGTGCTCTGAGTCTTATGGGCTGTAGTGAGTCTGAAAAAGCAACGGTCCCTCAGTATTTAATCAAAACGCCAGTAATGATTATTACCAACTCTGATTTTTTAGAAGAGCTTGATTTGAAAAGGACGGCATATCCATACAATATTAATGAAAATTCTGCAGAATATAATGAAATGGTGATCCATCTTGTTAAAATGCTTTCTGAAGAGATCATTCTTCTCAGTGCTGCTGCTGATAAGAGTGTGATTGTAACAGATCAGGATGTCGAATTGGCTGAGGATGAATTTAAAAAAGATTATCCGGAAGACAGCTTTGATCAGATTTTATTAAAAAATGCTTTATCATACTCTTTTTGGAAAAAACGATTCAAGAAAAATATGATCATAGACAAACTCATTGATCAGGAACTCAAACAAAAAATTGAAATAACATCCCGGGATATTGTGGAGTTTTACAAGAAGTATCATCGTGACGATGCTCAGAATACTGAGAATAAAGCCGGGGGTTTAAAAAAGAATGCGACTGAAAAAGAGCTGATAGACAGGCTTCGGTTGCAAAAGACCCAGGATCATTACGATGAATGGATACAACAACTCGGTAATGATTATCCTGTTGAAATCAATAGGGAAGAATTAAAAACTTTTTTAATAGATATTGAGAAAACCCAAGGAAGTGAAAATGCCACGGATAAGAGCAAATAAAATTAGTTGGATTGTTTTTTCTTCGATGATAATAAGCGTTAGCTTTTGTTGGACGGTATCAGCAGATATGGTCGACAGGATTGTTGCCATTGTCAATGATGATGTAGTCACTTTGGTTCAGTTAAACAAAGAAACATCTCCATATATAAAAAATATCGGGTCTTCGGAATATTCAGCTGAGAAGAAAAAAGAGATGGTGCAGACAATCAATAAAAAGATACTCAACGCACTGGTTGACCAATCATTAACCCAGCAGGAAGCAAAAAAGTATCATATCAATGTATCTGATATTGAAATTGATAATGCAGTAGAAAATGTAAAAAGCTCCAGATCACTGACCCAGGAAGAATTTGAGAAAGCTCTGGAAAAGGAGGGACTCATCTTAAAAGAATATCGCGAAAACGTCAAAAAACAGATATTACAAGCCAAGCTGATCAACCATGCGGTAAAATCAAAAGTAATTATAACGGAATCTGAAATTAAAAAATCATATGAAGCCAATATGGAAAAATATTCCGGCAAAAAAAAGTATCACTTAAGAAATATCCTTATGGGCAATGAAGATGAGATTAAAGAGGTTAAAAAGAAATTGGATAAAAACAAGAAATTTATATTTCTTGCAAAAAAATACTCAATCGCATCCAATGCCTCAGATAGCGGAGACCTTGGGACATTTGATATCAGTAATTTTTCTAAAAATATTAAAGATAGCATATCAACATTAAATAAAGGCGAGTATACAAATGGGATCTCGACCGCGCAGGGATTTCAGATTTTTTATGTAGAAGATATTGTTATAGAAGGGGTCAAAACATTAGACCAAGCCTATGATGAAATTCATGCAACCTTATACAATGAGCAGGTTGAAAAAAATTTTAAAACCTGGCTTGAATCATTAAAGAAAAAGGCGCATATAAAAATTATGCTTTAATTCTATCTTTAGCCTTGTTGGACGGGGAAAATCATGCACAATGAACGGATAAAAATTCTAAATACCAGTTTAACAAGACTGTTACGGCGCGGAGCAACCAAACAGTTGCTCAATATTATTAAAAAAACCCATATGGCAGATCTTTCCATTGCCTTTAAAGATCTGTCTGTTGATAACCGTGAAAAACTGTTTGACCTTATGCATGATCCGGAACAAATCGGTCTTCTCTTTTCCCTGCTGGATGAGACTCTTTTCATAGAGTTTGTAAAAAATGTAGAATTTCATAAGCTCGTTGATATATTCGATCACATGCCTTCTGATGATGCCGCATCCCTTTTAACTCTTCTGGATGAAGAGCTTTCGGATCAGATTCTTTCAAAGATGCAGAAAGAAGAATCAGATAATGTCGAGCAGCTGATGAGCTATGGAGAAGATACTGCCGGCAGCCTCATGGTAACCGATTTTATCGCACTGGAAGAGGAAGTGGGTGCCAAACAGGCCATTGAAACATTACAGAACAAGTATCTGGATGTTGAAATGCCGTTTTATATCTATGTAGTTGATGAATATGGGAAATTGGTTGGGGTTAGTTCGTTACGGCAGTTGGTTGTTGTACATTCCCAAAAACCATTAAAAGAATTTATGGCAAAAGACCTTGTCACGGTAAAACCCTATACGGACAGGGAAGAGGTGGCAAGGCTGGTGGCAAGGTATGATTATCTGGCAGTCCCTGTTGTGGATGATGATAACAAGATTGTAGGAATTGTAACCGTTGATGATGTTATTGACATTCTTCATGAAGCTGCAACCGAAGATATGTTGAAAATGGCAGGTGTGGGAGAAGAATACATTGAAACCCAGTCTATCCTTGGGGGGACACGAATTCGTCTGCCCTGGTTGTTTGCAAGTTTTTTAGGGGGTGTGGCGGCTTTTTTTATTATAGGAGGATTTGAGGAAAATCTTGCAAAATTCACGAGTCTGGCTGCGTTTATTCCTGTTATTATGGGGATGGGGGGTAATATCGGCACCCAGAGTTCCACCATCGTCGTCCGGGGTATTGCCACAGGGAGAATTGATCTTCAGGATTTTTCCAAAGTTGTCTTAAAAGAACTTGCAGTCGGGTTGATTCTGGGTGTTATATACGGTCTTTTCATCGGAGTTATCGCGAGATTTGCTTTTGCATCAGAGCTGTTTGCTTTGCCCCTGGCATTTGCAGTTGGGCTTGCCATCCTGTCTTCTATGTCCATTGCAGCACTTGTGGGTTCCATGGTTCCGCTTATTTTTGAAAGACTCAATATCGATCCTGCCGTTGCAACAGGGCCTATTGTCACAACTTCCATTGATATTGTCAGTGTGTATTGTTATTTTATGATAGCAAGTCTTCTTTTAGGTTTTTAGAGCGGTTTTTGTTATATGCCTGATTTCTCAACAGATGCCATATTACTTCGAAAAATTGCATATGGCGACCATGATTTCATCATCAGTTTCCTAACTAAATCCAAAGGGAAGATATCAGTTATTGCCAAAAATGCAAAAAAGAGTGTTAAACGGTTTTCAGGGACTTTGGATCTTTTTTTTGTCAATCAAATACACTGCACTTTCCCTAAAAAAAAGAAAAATGGTTTGATAATACTTTCCCAGGCGGAACTTGAAAACGGATTTGCAAATATTAGGTATGATGTTTTTAAAACAGCCTATGCCAGCTTCTGGGTTGAGCTGGTTCATTTCTGGCTGGAGGAAGATAAAGTCCAGTCGGATTTGTATGATCTGCTGTTATTTTCTCTTGATGCATTAAATACAGGAACCATACCCAAAGAAGTATTAAGTCTTCTTTTCCAGATCAGATTTATGAGTATATCCGGATTTTCTCCTAATATTGAAAATTGTGATATATGTAAAACACCTGTTGATTTTATTGATCAAAAAAGTATCAGGTTTGATTTTAAAGAAGGCCGGATCATTTGTCAAAATTGTGATAAAGCAAGGTCAAAATATGGCATGACCATTTCAAAAGGCACTTTAAAACAGTTTTTCTGGATAAATAACAGTGATATCAGCAAGGCTGACAGAATCAGATTTTCAGACTTTGCCATAAAAGAGGGAACCAGACTTTTGGAAGCCTTTATTCCGTTTCATATGGGAAGGGATTTTAAAAGCCTGCACTTTTTAAAACGAATAAGACCCCAAAAATGACTTTGGAAAAATGAATTTAAAAAAACAATTGGAGCATCATCAAATCCATACATCCGTCCCCTGCAGGGTGGATCTTGGTGGTACGCTGGATATCAGTACAATGTTCCTTCCGTTAAATCATTTGTCCCCGTCCAGTTTTAATATTGCTTTAGACTTAAGGACTGTCGTATCTCTTTCTCCTTGGCAAAAAGGATTTATCAAGGTTTCCTCAAAGGGATTTGAAAGCGCAGTTTTCAAAAAAGATGAATCTTTGTTTCATCATCCCATGGAATTGATGTTTGCCTGCGCAGCCTATTTTGATGCCCACGGCGTTCATATCAAAATCAACTCTGCCTCACCGCCAAGAAGTGCTCTGGGTGGATCTTCCGTTGCTGCAGTCGCCATTATTTCTGCATTTTATAAAGCAGTTGACAACCCAATAGACCCCGAACGGATTGCCTGGCTTGCTCATTATATAGAAGCCAGTGTGGCAGGAGTCCCCTGCGGTATGCAGGATCAGCTTGCGGCTGCTTTTGGAGGGGTGAATCAATGGTTTTGGAGAATGGGAAAGATTTCTCCTGAATTTGAACAGAGGCCTGTGTTTGAGCATGAAGACGATATGAAAGCGTTTAATTTAAATATTCTTATTGCATATTGCGGAATTCCTCATGTATCAAAAGATATTAATAAACAATGGATTGACTCTTTTGTTTGTGGTGAAACAAGATCGGTTTTTAAGAAAATTGCAAATTTAACTAATCAATTTTCAAAGGCTGTAAAAAACAGAAACTTCAGGCAAGCAGCGGATCTTATGAATCAGGAAACAAAATTAAGACTTGAAATGACACCTGATGTGCTTGACAATACCGGTAAAAAGTTGTTTGAAAAGGCAATAAGTTGTAACTGCGGTGCAAGATTTACCGGTGCCGGGGGAGGTGGGTGTCTCTGGGCAGTCGGAAAGGCTTTAGATATTGAAAACTTAAACCCCTTGTGGCAGGATATACTCAATGATGTTGAAGATGCAAAAATCCTTGACACAAAAATTGAGAACAAAGGAATTATAATACTTTAACTATAATTTTTTATTTAAAAAAAGTGGAGTAAAATGAATTTTCAAGATGTAATTTTAAACCTGAACAATTTCTGGGCTCAGCGGGGTTGTGTTCTCATTCAATCCTATGACATGGAAGTGGGTGCCGGGACATTTCATCCCACCACACTTTTAAAGGCTCTTGGACCTGCACCATGGAAGGTTGCCTATGTGCAGCCATCAAGACGACCCACCGACGGCCGGTATGGCGAGAATCCCAACAGGCTCCAGCATTATTATCAGTATCAAGTAATCTTAAAGCCTTCTCCTCCTGATGTTCAGCAATTATACCTGGATTCTCTGAAAATCCTTGGTGTTGATCCCCTTGAACATGATATTCGGTTTATTGAAGACGACTGGGAATCTCCGACCCTTGGTGCATCAGGACTTGGATGGGAAGTCTGTCTGGACGGTATGGAAGTCAGCCAGTTTACTTATTTTCAGATGACCGGAAGTGTGGAAGTAAACCCTGTGCCGGTTGAATTGACATATGGTCTGGAGCGCATCTGCATGTATCTGCAGGGTGTGGATAATGTATTTGATCTTAAATGGAACAATGACATTACCTACAGAGATGTCTATCACCAGCAGGAAGTAGAACAGTCAACCTATAATTTTGAAATTGCAGATGTGGCGATGCTGTTTGACCTGTTTAAAAAATATGAAGCTGAAGCCCATCGTATTGTCAAAGAAGGGCTTGTTATTCCTGCCTATGAATATTGTTTAAAATGTTCTCATACCTTTAATCTTCTGGATGCACGCGGTGCCATCAGTGTGACCGAAAGAACAGGATATATTAAACGTATCAGGGATATTGCAAGGGTGTGCTCCAAAGCATATCTTATACAAAGGCAAGAAATGGGACATCCGTTATTAAAGAATGGAGAGGCAAATTAAAATGAATACACTTTTAATTGAAATAGGCGCAGAAGAGATCCCGGCCGGTTATATTATCCCTGCTTTGAATGCTTTTAAAGAGAATATCCTTTCTGCTTTAGACAGATTAAGAATAGACCACGGCACTGCCCATATATTCGGAACGCCCAGACGTCTTGCTTTAATGGTGAAAAATGTCGCAGATATGCAGAATTTAAAAACATCAACCATTAAAGGTCCGCCTGAAAGGATTAGGTTTGATGAGAATGGCAACCCAACCATTGCGGCAGAAAAATTTGCTTCCAAAGCAGGCATCACAATGGATCAAATTAAAATTGAAGAGACATCAAAGGGGAGATATCTGACCGCAGTTATCCAAGAAAAATGTGAGTCGTCCGTCTCTATTCTTGAAAGCCTTCTTGAAAAAGAAATTTTATCCATTCCGTTTCCTAAACGGATGCGGTGGGGAGATTTGTCCATTAGTTTTGCCCGGCCCATTATTTCTTTGGTGGGATTTTTGGGAGAAAAAATTCTTGATTTCAAAGTGGGTAATATAAAATCTTCTTCTCATATCCTGGGACATCAATTCATGTACCCTGGAAAAGTAAAGATCGAATCAGCAGACAATTATATAGAGGTTGCTGAATCAGTCGGTGTTATTCCGGATATTGAGAAAAGAAAGGCCATTATGATAAAGGCTGTTGAGGCTTGCGCAAATGAGCATCACGCACAGATCCTTGAAGATGATGAACTGATCAATATGGTGACAAACCTTGTGGAATCCCCATTCCCTGTTGTGGGGAAGTTTGATGATGAGTTTCTTGAAGTGCCGGATGAGGTTTTGATCACGGCCATGAGAGAACACCAGAAATATTTTGCCATGACAGACGAAGACGGTAATTTAAAACCCTTGTTCATAGCTGTTAACAACACAAGAGCAAAAGATATGCAGCTTGTGGCAAAAGGACATGAAACAGTGCTGCGTGCCCGTTTGTCCGATGCAAAATTTTTCTATGAGGCAGATCTTGAGTCTTCTATGGATGAGTTTGCAGAGAAGCTTAAAAATGTCACCTTTCAGGAGAAACTTGGAACGGTTTATAATAAAACTTTGCGGATTGGAAACCTTGTCCAGTATCTTGCCGAAGAATCATCCTATGAGGATAAGGATGGCTTGAAGCTCAATGTTACAAGGGCTGCTCAAATTTGCAAGGCAGACCTTGTCAGCCAGATAGTCATAGAATTCACAAAACTCCAGGGTCTTATCGGCAGGGCCTATGCTTTAAAAGCCGGGGAAAAAGAAGATGTTGCCTCTGCCATTGAACAGCACTACAGACCTGTCTATTCCGGCGGCAAACTGCCTGAAAATCCCACAGCCTGTCTTTTGGCTATTGCAGACAAACTGGATACCATTTGCGGATGTTTTTCAGTTGATTTGATTCCCACCGGCGGTACAGATCCTTATGCATTGAGACGTCAGGGAATTGGTATCATCCAGATAATGCTGAAAGAAAATCTGGTTTTCTCGTTTACTGCCATGATTGATAAAGGGCTTGAAGCATTTGGTGATGATGCAGCAAAAAAAGCAGAGCTGTCTTTGAAAATCATAGCGTTTTTTAAAAAAAGAATGGTGAATATTTTAATGGATACGGGTTTATCAAAAGAAACGGTTAATTCAGCACTCTGGGCATCCTTTGATAATCTTCCGGATGTTGTTTTAAGGGCCAGAGCTCTGGAATCTTTAAGAAGGCAGCCGGATTTTGAACCGCTGTCCATTACGTTTAAAAGGGTTGAAAATATTCTTAAAAAAGCAAATGCAAAAGCTCTGTTACCAGTGGATGAAAGCCTTTTTGAAGATCCGTCGGAAAAAGGATTGTTTAGTGCTGTCAATGAGGTCGGTCAAATCGTAGAAGGTTTGATTCAAGAAGGAAATTATGATAAAGCACTCTCGCATATTGCCACTTTAAGACCCAAAGTGGATACTTTTTTTGATGATGTTATGGTAATGGCAGAGGACGCAAAATTAAGACAAAACAAGATGGCTCTGTTATCATCAGTGTCAGGATTATTTAAAAATATTGCAAATTTTTCTATGATATAAAATTTGAGTGTGGAGGTAAGATATATGGCAGGATATGATCCTGAAAAGGATAAAAAATTAAAAGAATGGAAAAATGATGAGACCGGACTTCTTATTTCGATTCATCAATATGGAGACGGAGAACCAAAAGTTCAGGTGGGACCCAGAATTTTAAAAAAGAAAGACGGGACTGACAGGGCGCCTTCAAAGGCAGGCAGGCTTTCCATTGAAGACATTGCGTGGCTTTATGATATTATTGATGAGGTAAAGGATGAATTATCCGACCTGGTCGGACCTGAATAATGAATCCATAGTTCCTCCTCTGGGGGCACGCAGAGCAAATGATATCGGTTCTGTGGCTGTGATGGTAAGTTGTCAACCCGATATTAACCTTATAAAATCAAATGCCGTAAACCCTAAGAGCTCACTTTTTTTTATGAGTACCCTTATGACGTCAGATGGATGTGATAAGGGTATTTGTGTTGTTGGACCTTTTATCGGCGCCCCGTACGCTGCAATGCTTTTAGACTCATTAATTGCTAAAGGAGCCAATAAGATCATTGTTCTTGGCTGGTGTGGAGCTGTGACGGACCAACTTAAGGTAGGAGATATTATTCTTCCCTGCAAGGCTATTGTGGATGAGGGAGTTTCCTGCAATTACAAAGTGTTGGACATGGAGATTCCTGTTTCAAAGCCGAATTTTAAATTAATGGATCAATTAACAGATCATTTGACATTCTGTGATATCAGTTTTCAAAAAAAGACTGTCTGGACCACAGATGCCATTTACCGGGAAACAAAAAATAAAGTTGCTTATTTCAGGAAATTTGGGGCACAGGCGGTTGAAATGGAGTGTTCAGCTCTTTTTTCTGTGGCCCTTTATCGAAGTGTCCAAATTGCAGGACTCCTTGTTGTGTCTGACAGCGTGGCATCAAAAAACTGGGATCCCGGATTCAGAAAAAAACGGTTTAAACTGGCAAGGGCTGCTGCATGTGAATCCGTGATGACCTTTGCTGAAAAATTGTGTGAAAATGAATAACCCAATAACAGATCAGGTAAAAAAAGAAGCCAGAAAACTCCAAAGGCAATTGACAGAGCACAACCATCGATATCATGTGCTGGATGACCCGGTGATTTCCGATATCGAATATGACCAACTGCTGCAACGGCTCATTGAGATTGAAAAAGAATTTCCGGAATTTTCCACTCCGGATTCACCGACAAAAAGGGTAGGGGCATCCCCTCTTTCAGCATTTGAACAAGCCACCCATTCGGTTCCCATGCTGAGTCTTGACAATGCGTTTAAGGATGAAGATGTCATTGATTTCCATAAAAGATGCATTAAAAATTTAAATCAGGAGAACCTCTTCTATATAGCCGAACCCAAATTAGATGGCGTTGCCGTGGAATTGAAATATGAAAACGGGGTACTTGTGCAGGCCACTACCCGGGGGGATGGCACTACAGGTGAATTGATCACACAAAACGTCAGGACTATCAGATCGGTTCCGTTAAAATTGCATGAAGCAAAGTTCGAAGCGCCTTCTCTACTAGAAGTCAGAGGAGAGGTTATTATTACACGGTCTGATTTTGATCGCCTGAACAAGATCCGTCTTGAAAACGAGGAAAGCATTTTTGCAAATCCGAGAAATGCAGCGGCAGGGTCTTTGCGGCAATTGGATTCAAAAATAACTGCCACCAGGCCCCTTGATATCTTTGTTTATGGGACAGGTATAGCGCAGGGGATTTCTTTTCAAACCCAGTCACAGATGCTGGAAGCACTCAAAGAGTTCGGTTTTCCTGTAAATGCGCACATAAAGTCAGGGCTTAGCATAGAGAGTGTTTTGACATTTTATAAAGAACTCGAAGCATTGAGAGACAGCCTTGCCTATGAAATTGACGGCATGGTGATCAAGGTTGATGACATTTCCTTCCAGCGGCAATTGGGAGAAAAAATTAAAAGCCCGAGATGGGCTGTGGCTTATAAGTTTCCTGCCATGCAGAAGACCACAACCATAAAGGATATTATTGTTCAGGTAGGAAGAACCGGCATCCTGACCCCGGTTGCCATACTGGAACCTGTTAATGTAGGCGGAGTCGTGGTCTCGCGGGCAACCTTGCACAATGAAGATGAAATAAAAAGAAAAGATATCCGCATTGGTGATAC
Organism: Desulfobacula sp.; assembly: GCA_023144585.1. Lineage (GTDB taxonomy): Bacteria > Desulfobacterota > Desulfobacteria > Desulfobacterales > Desulfobacteraceae > Desulfobacula. The sequence continues at coordinate 10,136 of JAGLFI010000003.1, forward strand.
GATTTTAGTGATGAGGGCAGGGGATGTTATACCAAAAGTGGTAAAAATCATTGAATCTCAAAGAAAGGAAAATGAAGTATCTTTTAAAATGCCGAGCCATTGTCCGGTCTGCCATAGTAAAATACAAAAGACCAAACTGGATAAGTCCATAATCAATAAATGTGTCAATGCATCCTGCCAGGCCCAGTTAAAAGAACGGATCAAACATTTTGTTTCAAAAAAGGCGTTTGATATAGAAGGGCTTGGAAAAAAAATTGTTGACCAACTGGTGGATGAAGGCATGCTAAAGTCTTTTTCAGATGTATTTTTACTGGAAAAGGAGAAACTTACCGGTCTTGACCGGCTGGGTGAAAAATCTGCAACTAATCTAATTCACTCAATAGAAAAATCCAAAAAGATTTCTTTAAGACGCTTTGTATATGCATTGGGGATTGATCATACAGGGGAGCAAGCTGCAAAACTGATCTCAGAAAGATTTCTCACTCTTAAGGAGATCATGGAAACTTCTGAAGAAATTTTAAAAGAGATTAAAGGGATCGGTCCGGAAACAGCATCGGCGGTCACCCAATTTTTTTCTAACCTGGAAAATAAAGGTATTATCAAAAATATCACTTATTCAGATGTCATCATCACCAATGATCAGCCATCATATACTGAATTCCAGGATAACCTGTTTGCCAACAAAAGAATTGTGCTGACAGGTACTCTACAGACCATGACGCGCAGTGAGGCCAAAAAACAGCTTGAAAAGCTTGGCGCCAATATTACCTCCAGCATCAGTGCAAAAACCGACTTTCTCATTGCTGGAGAAAAAGCAGGGAGCAAGCTTGCAAAAGCCCGAAAGTTTGGAATTGCAATACTGGATGAAACTCAGCTTACAGCCCTGCTCAAAGAAAATGTATGAAGTTTTAATAGTATTTACTTTGATAAAGATTTTGAAAACAAAACTGCACCGCCGGCTTCCTTTACATGTATATCCTGGTTGAATCCTACAGCCTTATCAATTCGAATTGCATGAAGGTTGTTCTCCTGGACTTCCAAAGTGATCTTGCAGCAATTTAATTCAAGTGCTTTTTTTTCAACGATTGATAGAAGTTTCTGACCGATTTTTAATCCTCTGTAATCCGGGTGCAAATAAAAATCACTGATATTGATCATCGGGCGTGCCTGAAAAGTTGAAAAACCCTTGAAACAAGTGACTATGCCCACAGCCTTGTTATCATGGAAAGCTATGAAAATGATAGTCGTGGGATGATGTTGCAGCCCCGGGATCAATTCTTTTAGAACATCCTGACCCAAAGGTTTCCCATTTCCCATGGGATCTGCGGCATAAGCGTTCAATAATTCTAGAACCGCCTGTGAGTGAAGTGTGAGATCCAGATTGGCTTCAAATATTTCAGTATGAGTCATCATTAACTCCTGTACATTGAAATTAAAAATAATTCTATTTTTACTGAATGGATTTTATGAGAGTATTCTTTTTTTAAATCAATACAATCAATCTATAAATGCAAGGGCAGCCTCTTGTTATCAATCTCAATCGTTGTTTTCGTATACGTCAGCTTATTAATGATTTTCCCATCTTTAAAGTGAATCACATCCACGCCCTTTCTGATTTCAGGTTTGTCTTCAAAACCCGGTTCACTCGAAGGCCATTCAAGAATCCATCTATAGAGAACCTTTTGATGCTGTTCATCAATGAAAGTCTCCTCTTCTAAAAACCTGAAATTACCATGATTGCTAAACCAGGGTTCCCAGGCTTTTCTAAGTGCTTTTAGTCCTTTAATATAAGCACCGGTCCAGTTTTCAAAGAAAATATCATCGTGGAAAAGGGCCATTACCTTATCAAGGTTATGCCTGTCCCAGGCAAGATTCCACTCTTTTAACAAGGTTTTAATTTCTTTTTGTGAAAGTTTCATTGTTTCACCTATAACCATTGGTTCAGTGTGTTGGCATAATATTGCAATAGATGGATTTGGGTATTATTACAGAAGAACAATCCATCGGCTTCATTTATCATATTTCGAAGCATCATCAATGAGATAGCTTCGAAAATAGCATGTTTTTCGGTGCTGTGGGCTGTTTCAAATAACAAGGGCACCATTTCCATTTATTTTTTGTAAAATTGAACCACATCCATTCTCAATATCTAAAAAGGTAAGCTCTTTGTCAAGATTTTCTAAAAAAAATTGAAACAACAAAGATACAGGGACGATGGGCACAACGTCTGAAATTTTGTTCATTAGTGTGTCACACAGTTTTTTGATTTCAGGAAATCTTTGTTGGCGCGGTAAATTTTTAAAAATAATCTGATGCTTTTTTGAATAGGCAATAGTCGAAATTGGAGTTCCAAAATTTACACAGACATAACCAAATCGCCGCCATCTGGAAAGCAGCATCTGGGTAAGATTTCTTAAGACAAAGCACATACTTGTCTTGAAAATAAACTAAAGGCTCCTTTTCTTTACTTCAGAATTTAATGACCTTAAAAGGCTTCTGTCTTCTATGGTACGATCGTAATTGATACCCACAGGAATAAAAATGATGTCCTGATCTTTGTCCGGGTCAAAACTGCGTAGCATATAATCAATCAAACCGAGTCTGGGTTTCTGAAGCTTGCCGTCTTTGCTGAGTCCGCCTTCAAGAAAGACTGCCTGACATACGCCCTGTTGGGTTGCCATGTGAATGTATCTTTCTAAGACCCTTCGATATAAAGCATTACCCAAGTTTCTCCTCACAAAAAAAGCCCCCATGAACCGAAACAGCATATGCAGCGGCCATATCTTTGCCCATTCACCTACTGCATAGGAAAGTGTGGTTCTTTCTGCTGCCAGGAATGCCACAAGAATATAATCAATGTTGGAACGATGATTCATAATAAAGACAACCGTGGAATCAGGATCTATTTTTTTGTATTGATCATTTTCAAAAAGCCCTACGCGAACCCTGTACAGCAGGCGGGCAATTTTTTTTGCAATCCAGTATCC
>JAGLFI010000030.1 GCA_023144585.1 Desulfobacula sp.
TAACAAACCGGAATTAAGAGCAAAGGGAGATCTACGTCTTGAAACTATCCCACAGCCTTGTTTTCTGGCATAAAACAAAAAATAAATTTAGAAAATATAGAAACGGGTTTTCTCAAAACTATTTTTGAAAAAAATTCATAGTTTCTGCAAGAGGCTCCATCAGAATAAATATTTAAAAATAAAAACCATTGACTCCCACACTGCCGGAGAACCTTTCAGGATTATCACTTCAGGAGTGGCAGAACCGGTTAGGAATACGATTCTTGAAAAAAGAAAATATGCAAAAAAACATTTGGATCACATCCGAAAAATCCTCATGTTTGAACCCAGGGGCCATGCAGACATGTACGGATGTTTTATCACGGAACCTGTGACAAAAAATACCGATTTTGGAATTCTTTTTATTCATAATGAAGGGTTTTCCACCATGTGCGGGCATGGCATCATCGCCATTACGACTGTTGCGGTTGAAACAGGTTTTGTTAAGATCAAAACCCCTGGTCAGATGATCAGGATTGATACACCGGCGGGCCTTGTGACGGCAAAACCCAATATGGACAACAACCGGGTTGAGTCGGTAACATTTGAGAATGTGCCTTCTTTTGCACCAAAGTTAAATGAAACAATTGATGTCCCGGGTCTTGGAAAGGTCAGTTATGATCTGGGATTTGGCGGCGCCTTCTATGCCTTTGTCAACGCTTCCGATCTTGGGATAAAGTGCACACCCGAATATTTCCCTGAACTTGTGAAAAAGGGAAGAATGATCAAAAATGCCATTATGGCCTCAAAACAAATTGTCCATCCCCTTGAAGAAGACTTAGGCTTTTTATATGGAACGATTTTTGTGGACACTCCAGACATTGAAAATGTTCATTCAAGGCACTGCTGTATCTTTGCCGAAGGGGAAGTTGACAGAAGCCCCACCGGAACCGGAGTAAGCGCAAGACTTGCTATCCTCAATGAAAAAAATGAAATAAAACCCGGAGTTGATATTAGCATTAACAGTATTATCAACACGAGTTTTACCTGCAAAATTGCACGATTAACACAGATTGAAAATCAGAAAGCTATCATCCCTGAAGTAACCGGCACTGCATATATTACCGGTGTACATGAATTTTTAATTGATCCGGATGACCCCTTAAATCAAGGGTTTATTCTAAGGTAAAACCATATTTTAATCAAAATCCTGGCGGTCGCGTCTGATATCAAGTTTTTTCATTCTGGATGCAAAAGTAGATCGGTTGATCCCGGAGGACTTGGCAGCCCAGGTAATGTTCCAATTGCTTTTTTTCAAAAGTGATATCACATACTCTTTTTCCAATTGGGGCCAGGTCATGCTGCACAGGTTAATGATAAAATTGTTGGCGTCATCTTTGGAAGACACAGAAGGCTCGCCAAAAGGATCTATATTTGCGTTCTGATCTTTTACATGAAGGGGAATATTTAAAAATTCAATATATTCATCTTCTGCCGTCACCATGAGATATCGGATAAGATTTTCAAGTTCCCTGATATTTCCAGGCCAGGAATAAGACACCAATGACTGCATGGCATCCGATGATATCTTCTTTTCAATCATTCCGACTTTTGAAGATTCTTTTTCAAGAAAATATTTAATCAATAGGGGGATATCTTCCCGCCTTTCCTTTAACGGAGGCAGATGAACCGGCAGCACGGATAACCGGTAAAACAGATCCTGTCTGAAACTATTGTCAGCAATCATCTGTTTGATTTCCTTGTTAGTAGCTGCAACGATTCTTACATCAATATGGCGCACCCTGGTTTCGCCAAGAGGTTTGATCTCGTTTTTTTGAAGCACCCGGAGCAGACTTGCCTGGATACTCATGGGCATATCCCCTATCTCATCCAGAAAAACTGTTCCACCGTCTGCTGCCTCAAAAAGTCCCATCTTATCCCGAGTAGCCCCTGTAAATGCCCCTTTTTTATATCCAAACAATTCACTTTCCAAAAGTGTTTCCGGAATAGCACTGCAATTTTGTACCAGAAAAGGTTTGTCCTTTCGAGCGCTGGAATTATGAATTTTTTCAGCGATCAATTCTTTTCCAGTACCGCTCTCCCCGGTGATCAGCACATGAAATTCTGTAGCTGCATAACTTTTTACAAGGTCTAAACATTTTTTAAACTCAAGGCTCTGACCAATGATAATACTTTCATTTTTCACTTCTTTTAATGCAGTTTTAAGGCTTTGTGTCTTTTTTCTTTCATTGGCATATAAAATGGCATTGCTCAGGGCAATAGAACAGATATCCACAAAATTCTGAAGCTGTTCCAGATATACTTTATCAAGATTAATACTGCTTTTTTCCGGTGTAGTATCAATGATCTGAACTGCACCATAAACTTTCTTATCCCGAAAAAAAAGTGGGAAACAAAGAATCAGGCTGCTTTTTACAGCTAATTTATCCTCAACTTCCCTGTAATGACGTCGGTCACTTTTAGTCTCCGCCACGGTCATCTTTTTATTTTCAATCACCCATCCCACGATGCTGGGATGCTGAACGTCCAAAGAGACCCCTTTAATCTGATCACTCTCGGCACCTGCAGCTTCAATACACAGGTATGTATCTTTTTTCTTAATCCATATGGAACCCCTTTGGACATTATGAATTTTTAATAAAAACTTAAGAAATTTTTTTTGTAATGTCTCAGGGTTGAGTTCCTTAAAAAGTTCAAGATTGGATTGACTCATGAAGAAATCCTTTCCAATGATTAAATATAACAATTTTAATTAAATAAGAATATCGCATGTTCAATAAAAACATAGCCTCTAATGGATTTAAACATTAATTTTATCATATAATCAATATATCTAATAAATTCACTAAGATCAAATACTATTTTATCCTGTTGGCATAAAAAATGAATTAATGAATATTCAAAGGCATTCTGTAAAACCCGTATTTTAATAAAAAACAGGAGTTGGGAATGGAACAAAAAATTTTAATTGACAGTTTTGATACAGCCCAGTTTGCCTGCCCCGAATGTAATCGGAAAAAAAGCATGCAGCTTTCAGGATACAATATAAAAAGGCAGAGCACCAAAGTAAAATGCAAGTGCCGATGTGGGCATACCTATATAGTTATGTTTGAAAAGGAGATTGAATCAATACAAAACACTCAGTTGCTGGGCACATTTATCTCAAAAGAGATTATCAAATGCAACGGCAAAATGATCATAAAAAAACTGAACAGCAAAGGCATTATGCTCAAAACAAATATTGAGCAGGGCATTCTGCCCGGACTCAAGCTCTTTCTTGAGTTTGTTCTGGATGACGCTAAACAATCAATTGTAAAAAAAGAAGTGGTTGTTAAAGCAAAAAAGGGGAAATATCTGAGCGCAGAGTTCACCTCAGATAAACATTCTGACAATTTAGGACCTTACTTGTTTTTTAACAAATTATATATATAGGTCGGGGTGGGTGTTAGCTTTACCTTTGTGCGGACCGGTGGCGCCATTCCTTTTCCGGTCCGCACTACATTAAAGAATACGGATCAACATCCACAATCAGGCTTACCCCTGACTTAGGAGTTACTTTCGGATGCCCCATCATGGATTTTACTAGTCGGTTAACCAGAACTGAAGAAGGGCTTTTCAAAAAAATCTGCCACCTGAATCGTGAGGAAATTTTCTGAATGGGCGCCTCAATAGGCCCCAGAATCTGAACCATATGCTTTTGGTTTTCTTCATTTCCAAGCACTATCTTGAGAATATCTGCAACATTGGCTGCATAAGCTTTTACCTTGGCAAAGTTTCTTCCGGATATTTTCAATTGAATCATCCGCGAAAAAGGCGGATACAATAATGCTTTTCTATACGGCACTTCGTTTTGAAAAAACTCAAAAAAATTCTGTTTTTTAGCAGCTTCAATAATAAAATGATCGGGATTATAGGTCTGCATAATTACCTTTCCAATAGTCTCTCCTCTTCCAGCGCGACCGGCCACCTGGGCAAGAAGTTGAAAGGTTCGCTCGCCTGCTCTGAAATCCGGAAAACTCAAGGACAGATCGGCACAGATTACACCAACCAGAGTAATAGAGGGGAAGTCATGGCCTTTGGCAAGCATCTGGGTTCCCACAATAATATCAACATTCCGGTTTCTGATGCTTTTCAGTATTTTTATGGTGGCCCCTTTCCGGGATGTGGAATCTTGATCCATCCTGACAAGTCTGGCATCCGGAAACAGGGCTTTTAACATGGATTCCACTTTTTCAGTACCAAACCCCAATGGTTTGATTTTTGAAGAGTTACATGCGGGGCATTTAGTGTTAACGGGCCGGCCATACCCGCAAAAATGACATCGATATTCGTTGCGCCCTTTATGAAGGGTCATGGTTACATCACAATATTTACAGGACAAAGATTTCCCACAATCCATGCAGACAGGGAAAGTTGCAAATCCCCGCCTGTTTAAAAAAATCAACGCCTGATTCCCTTTATCAAGACAAGCTCGAATCTCTTTTGAAAGCTTCGGCGTTATGATCCTGTCATATCCCCTCGCATCCTTATATTTTTTCAAATCCACAAGGGTTATCCTGGGCAAGGGGTGCCGGTTAACACGTGTTTTAAGTTTTAATTCTTCAAATCGTTTCATAACAACATTTTGATAGGATTGTACAGAAGGAGTTGCCGACCCCAAAATAACCGGGCAGTCATTCATTTTAGCGCGGACAACAGCAAGGTCCCTTGCATTATATTTTAAGCCCGTCTCCTGCTTATAAGAAGTGTCATGTTCCTCATCAACAATAATGATCCCTATATTTTTAAATGGTGCAAACACAGCAGACCTGGCCCCGATTACAATACTCACCTTTTCTAAGACAATTTTGTGCCATTGATCTATAAGCTCACCTTGGGTTAATGAAGAATGAATAACGGCTATTTTCTCGCCAAACCTTGCCCTGAAGCGTCTTTCCGTTTGTGAAATCAAAGATATTTCCGGCACAAGCACGATGACGCTCTTCCCTTTCTCAACCACATCCCGGACCAGCCGCATATAAACTTCGGTCTTACCGGAACCTGTTACACCGGATAAGAGATATGGAGCAAATCCCCGGGTCAAATTTTCCTGCACCCTTTTGACCACTATCTGCTGCTCTGACGTCAATTTTGGCGGTGTATCAGGCTCCACAGGATCGCCTAAAGGATCTCTGAAAACCTGGCGGTGAATAATCTGTATATATCCGGCTTCTGCCAATGGCTTTATCAATGCCGGTGCCGTAGGAATATGCACTTTTAATCCGGTCAGAGAGATCTCTTTTTTTCCCTTCACCAGGGAGAGAAGTTTTTTTCTTTTTTTTGACATGCGGATGATAGTTTTTGGGCCATCCCTATGAAGAATAAATTTTTCTTTTTTTATCTTTGCCCCGTCTTTTTTCAATACAGCTGAAACCGTTATCAAATCTTCTTTCTCCATCCTGCAGATAAGAGCGTTGATTGTGATATTCTTACTATTTTTTTTCAATTGTTTTACAGCACAGGATTGGCGTTGCAAAATAAACTCAACCACCTGCTCTTCCCCTGGTGTAAGACTTCCCGCATTTAAATAATCCTGGCCGTGCTGGGTAACAAAAACATGGGAGACATCATGGCGGTCAAGACCGGAAGGAAGTGCAGATTTAATCACTTCTCCCAAAGGATGGATATAATATCCGGCAATCCACTTAAAAAAAGATATTTCCGATTCCGGAAACAAAGGATGATCATCTAAAATATCAAAAATTTTCTTTGCTTTAAATTCTTTACAATCTTTCTGCCCGGAAAGAATATATCCGGTCACCCGTCTATTCCCAAATGGGACCAGCACCCTCATTCCAGGGGAACAAAAACCTTTTAAATGATCCGGAACACTGTATGTATATGATTTCATAACGGGAAGGGATACGGCAATGGATATGTAAGGTGTTTGAATCATCTGTTCTATTGTGCATAAAAAAAAAAATATTTCAACATAAGATTTTCCCAAAGGCTTATTTACTTGACTAGCTCAAGTGATTTTAATAGTTTCTTAATGATATTTTTTATCCGATATTCGGGAAAATACTAAGAACAAAGGAGGCAGTATGACAGTATTTGTGGAGGATCATCCTCTTATAAAACATAAATTGGGACTAATGCGCCAAAAAGACGTCAGTACAAAAGACTTCCGGGATCTTTCTGCGGAAGTTACAAGACTTTTGACCTATGAAGCCACCAAAGACCTTGTCACAGAAAAAAAGGTGATCGTAGGCTGGGCCGGAAAGGTAGAAGTCGAAAAAATTAAAGGGAAAAAAATTACCGTTGTTCCTATTTTAAGAGCCGGGGTTGGAATGCTGGATGGTGTGTTTGATCTCATACCATCCGCCAAAGTCAGCGTGGTTGGATTCTATAGAAATGAAGAGACCTTAAAACCGGTACAGTATTATGTCAAAACAGCCAGTTCCATGAAAGAGAGGACTGCGTTGATTCTCGACCTCATGCTGGCAACTGGGGGAACCCTTATCGCCACCATTGATCTCTTAAAAGAAGCTGGATGCAAAACCATCAAAGGTCTTTTTCTGGTGGCAGCACCCGAAGGGATTGCAAACGTAGAGAAAAAACACCCTGATGTGGATATTTATGTGGCCAGCGTTGATGAATGTCTCAATGAAATCGGCTATATATTACCAGGACTGGGGGATGCCGGTGATAAAATTTTTGGCACAAAATAAAACTATTAATTTTTAAAAAAGGTAGAAAACAAAATGTCCGATTCAAATCTTGCTCCAACCGACTACAATTTTTAGGTAAAAGATTGTTTTTTAGGCGCCCAGATGCTCTTTGTCGCATTTGGCGCTTTGGTTTTAGTACCGCTTTTGACCGGCCTTGACCCGAATGTTGCACTTTTCACAGTAGGCCTTGGAACCCTGGTGTTCCAAATCATTACCAGGGGTAAAGTCCCTATTTTTTTAGCGTCCTCATTTGCTTTTATTGCCCCCATTATCTATGGTGTAAAAACTTGGGGAATCCCCGGAACCATGTGCGGCCTTGCTGCCGCAGGTGTTTTGTACATGCTGCTGAGTCTCCTGGTACGAATACAGGGTAACGATATCATTAAAAGGGTGCTTCCACCGGTTGTAACAGGCCCTGTCATTATGGTGATCGGGCTGATTCTTGCCCCTGTTGCCGTATACATGGCCATGGGAAAAACCGGTGATGGTGCTATTGTGCTCTATCCCCAGGCAAAAGCCATGACTATCAGCCTCCTTGCCCTTACCACAACCATTCTTGTCTCCATTCTCGGGAAAGGCGTTTTCAAACTGATCCCAATTATCTGTGGTATTATCGTGGGATATATTATTGTCCTGATTTTCGGGTTTGTTGACTTTTCCGGTATCGCTAAAGCATCCTGGTTTGCTGTCCCCAATTTTGTCATGCCGGAATGGAATCTTCAGGCCATATTTTTTATTGTCCCCATTGCTATTGCACCTGCCATCGAACACTTTGGCGATATTGTTGCCATCGGCGGTGTCAGCGGAAAAGATTACTTCAAAGACCCGGGTATCCAGAATACCATGCTGGGCGACGGAGTGGCAACATCCCTTGCAGCATTTCTGGGTGGACCGCCCAATACCACCTATTCGGAAGTCACCGGTGCGGTTGCCCTGACAAAGGTATTCAACCCCGCCATCATGACCTGGGCAGCCATTGCAGCCATTCTTCTGGCCTTTGTCGGTAAATTGGGAGCAATCGACAATCCCGATCCCGGTAATGGGCGGAATTATGCTGCTTCTGTTCGGTGCCATCATGGTTATCGGCTTGAATACCCTGGTAAAATCCGGTGAAGATCTTCTGGAAGCAAGGAATCTGTCTATTGTTGCACTGATCTTGATCTTCGATATTGGAGGGATGAGCTTTTCAGCCGGTCAGTTCCAGATTCAAGGTATCGGCCTTGCCGGTATCCTGGGCGTTGTTTTAAATCTTGTTCTTCCCCACGGGAAAAAAGAATAATTCAATAAACAGCTCTTACATACCCCTGGAAAAGATATATCACGGTATAATTTTCCAGGGGTATTTTTATCTTAACCAAAGGTGTTTTAAATTGTTAAGACCGCCCAGGAGACAAAAATATATCTTAAAAATTTTCCAATGCTTACAAGAAAAAGGAATACAATAAAATTAATTTTCAATATCCCGGCCACAACCGTCAATGGGTCACCAATGACGGGAACCCATGCAAACAAAAGGCTGAAGATCCCGTATTTTTCAAAACGGCTTTCAGCCTTTCCAATTTTCAAATTTGATATTCTAAAAAATTTATTAAGAAGTATCCGGCTGCTCAAAATGCCTAAACCATAGTTTATGACAGACCCCAGCACATTACCGGTTGTTGCAACAAAAACCGTCACATATGGGCTGAAATCATGGGTTAGCAGATACCCCAAGACCACTTCCGAACTGAAAGGCAGAATGGTTGCTGCAAGAAATGAGGCCAGAAACAGTCCCCAATAGCTGTATTCAGCTAATATCTCCATGTAAGCTATTTAAACAATTTAAAGAGTGCCTGGGTTCCATCGTTTTCAAGTCCCTTTTCCACCATTTTTTTATACAGGGACAAGGCAAGATCAAGCCCGGGAGTTTCAAGTCCTAAACGGTTTGAGGATGTGGCGGCAATCTTCATATCCTTTATAAAATGCTTGATATAAAACCCTGGCGCAAAGTTTTCTTCGATCATCCGGGGACCCAAATTATTCAATGACCATGAACCTGCTGCGCCCTGCCCGATGCTCTTGAGTACGATCTTTGGATCAAGGCCCGACTTTTTAGCATAAGCTATGGCCTCACAAACCGCCACCATTCCTGCTGCAATAGCAATCTGGTTGGCCATTTTGGTATGCTGCCCTGCACTTGGTTTCCCCTGCAGTACAATATTTTTACCCATTGTCTTAAAAAGCGGAATAACGCGATTAAATATCTTTTCATTCCCACCGACCATAATGGACAGACTTGCATTTTGAGCGCCCAGATCCCCACCTGACACCGGTGCATCAAGTGATTCAATGCCTTTTCCTTTCGCTTTTTCATAAATTTTAACAGCAAGCTCCGGGCTGGATGTGGTCATATCAATCACAATAGCCCCTTTCTTAGCATGGTTTAAAATACCATTCTCATCCAGATATACCTCTTCAACGTCAGCCGGGAACCCGACAATGGTGATAATGACATTACATTTTGTGCTCAGTTCAGATATAGTCTTCTCCCAAACAGCACCTTTTGAAATAATATTTTCAGCCTTATTCTTTGTACGGGTATAAACGTGAAGCGTGTATCCTGCATTTAAAATATGCCCGGCCATGCTCTGGCCCATGACTCCCAATCCAACAAAGCCGACAATAGTTTTCCCTGGCTCCATACTCATGAATCAAATCTCCTAAAAATAACACTTGCTTCATTAATGGCAATTTTTTCAGGGATAATCAACAGTGGTCATAGAAAATCTGATAAAAATATGGTAACGACAGACAATACAAAAATTATAAAAAATTGAAAGACTAATGAGCCTCTTGCAGAAAC
>JAGLFI010000300.1 GCA_023144585.1 Desulfobacula sp.
CTTTAAGATGCTCTGTAAGATAGCTGATGCGGTGAGTTAAAATAGCAACCTGCACCTCTGGTGAGCCTGTATCAGACTCGTGGAGCTTGAATTTTTCAATCATCTTCTCTTTGTTTTCTGCTAATAGAACCACTTTGAAACTCCTTTGTTTGGAATAAATAAAACATGGTATCTGTCAATGGTCCGTTTTTTTTATAATCTCCCATCCGATATTCCATTCAGAAAAAGAGATTCAAAATAAATCATTATACCATTACAAATATGATTAACACTGCATAAATATCAGTTAACTTAAAAAAATACAAGAATATTTATACTCCTGCCTGTTTTCACTTAATTGAATGATCGCCAGAAGGTCATTCTTATTATCAATCACCCTGATGGATTGATCTGGTTTTGTCAAAGGGAGACCAAGCTCCCCTGCTAAAAGCTGTTGTCCGAATTTAATTTTTTTGGCAATCAGTTTATCCGCCACAATCCCGGGCATAAACTCAAGACAATCCGACAAGCAGATAATTCTTTTTTCAGCAGCCGTTTTATCAAGCTTTTCAAAAACATCCAATTGGATGGCATCTTCCAGCTTAAATGCACTGGACTGTGTTCTGCAAAGCCTTGAGAGATGAGCGCCGCATCCAAGTTTTTCCCCTATATCAAAAGCAAGGCTTCTAATATAGGTGCCTGAAGAACAAAAAACTTCCATATCAACGAAAGGCATCTCAATCTGTTTTATGCTGATATCAAAAAACTCTATCTGTCTTGGTGGTTTTTGAATTTTCTTTCCCTGGCGTGCCAGCTTATACAATGGCTGGCCTTTATGTTTTAATGCGGAAAAAGCAGGAGGCACCTGATCCTGAATACCGACAAAAGAATTTACAACCTGTTCAATATCCTCGTTGTTGAGGGAATTCATCATCTCTTTTGAAGCTGTAAAAACCGTCTTACCTGTCAGGTCATAGGTGTCGGTTTCCACACCCAGACAGACCCTTGCAATATACCTTTTATGGCCGTCAAGAAAAAATCTGGATATCCTTGTCCCCTTATTGACCGAACAAAGCAGCAAGCCTGTGGCAAAAGGATCCAGGGTTCCTGTATGCCCTAACTTTTTTGCCTCCAGGACCTTTTTTACACGAGACACTACCCTGGCTGAAGAAATACCTTCAGGCTTATGAATTGCTATAATACCACTTTTCATTTATTTATTGGTGTTCGTCCGGTGTTCCTGCTAAAGCGGATTTAATGAGTGCATCCATCTGGGCTGCCTTGTCAAAAGAATCATCATAGAAAAATTTTAACTCCGGCATATATTTCAATCCTAATTTCGGAGCTATGCGTTTTTTGATAAATCCCTTGGAATTCTTAAATCCGTTCAAAACATCCTTGATTCGCTTTTTATCTCCAAAAACAGTAATATACACATGGGCCACCCGAAGATCCGGAGTCAACTTCACACCAGTGATCGTGGCCATTTCAATTCTGGGGTCCTGCATTTTTTTACTTAAAAGATCCGTAATGGCATGTTGAATCTTGCCACTGATTCTTTCAGCTCGTAAATAGGGTTTCATCTTTTAATTAATCAGCCTTGTACTTTCTTTCTTCAACTTCATAACACTCGATCACATCATTCACCTTGATATCATTATATTTTTCAAGACCAATACCGCATTCAAATCCCTGGTCTACTTCTTTGACATCATCTTTAAACCGTCTGAGTGATGAAAGTTGTGTATTACACTTGACAACCCCATCCCTTAAAAGCCTTACTTTTTTACCCCGGATAACTTTGCCGTCTGCAATATGGCATCCTGCAATAGTTTCCATTTTCGGGATTACAAATACATCGCGGACATCTGCCCGGCCAATAATAATCTCGTGGAATGTGGACGGCATCATTCCATCCAATGCAGTCTTAATATCATTAATGACATCATAAATAATATCATAAAACCGCATATCCACATTTTCTTCTTTGGCAAGCGTTCG
>JAGLFI010000301.1 GCA_023144585.1 Desulfobacula sp.
TGATCCATATGTGGGACAGAAGCAAAATGTTTTTAAAAAAAATGAGCGGAGTTATTCTTGTTGGATCCATTATTATCTGGATGCTTTCAAGTTTTCCAAGATCAGTTTCTTATACTGTGGACTATGATGAAAAGATCAATGTGCTAAAATCTGATTATTCCCAAAGGATTTCTTCGGCCCAAGCTCAAGCGGCAGAAGAATTAATTGAGCAATTGAGTTTAGAGCTAAAGAATATTGAAAACAGAAAAGAACAGGAACGGGTGTCTAATTCTTATATCGGTAAAATCGGAAAAGGGCTTGAACCGATATTTAAACCCATTGGAATCGGGTGGCAGGCAAGCGTTGCACTTGTTACAGGTTTTGTTGCCAAAGAGGTTGTCGTCAGTACAATGGGTGTGTTATATGGTGTTGGCACCGGCGAGGGTGAAGCGCTTGAAAAAGCACTTAAAAAATCTGGAATGACAGCTATTTCAGCGCTTTCAATGATGGTGTTTGTTTTATTATATGTGCCTTGTTTTGCAACTGTTTTAACTATTTACAGGGAGACTTCTGCAAAGTGGGCCGGGTTTAATTTTATATATACAACCATGGTTGCATGGGGCATGTCTTTTCTGGTATACCGGACGGGAATAATGTTAGGCTTAGGTTAGAAGAAATAATACGGAGGCTTTTTATGAAGCGTTTGAATATAGAAGTCGTCATGAAAATTATTAAAGCTATGCTGGCTGTTATGGCAGTTTCATTGATTATACCTGGCTTTGTTTTTGCCCAGGAAAGACTTTGTGTTAAGTCAGGCATAGCCAATATGCGGTCAGGACCTGGAACGAAATATGATGTGTTGTGGCAGGTGGAGCAATATCATCCAGTCATAATTGTTAAAAAAAAAGGAAATTGGTATAAAATAAAGGATTTTGAAAATGATGTTGCGTGGCTTCATAAATCCCTTTTAGGAAAGATAGAAGGTATCATCACAATAAAAGACAAATGTAATGTTCGATCCAAGGCAGCCACCAAAAGCCAGGTGTTGTTTACGGTTGAAAAAGGCGTGCCGTTCAAGGTTCTTATGCGAAAGGGTAACTGGATTAAAATTGAGCATGCTGATGGGGATGTTGGCTGGATTTATAAAACACTTGTTTGGTAATGATTATTTATTAATATATTTTAAGGTGGAATGGAAGAATGTCAGAACAGAGAATCTCAAATGAACGGAAAAAGGAACTTGAACAATTAGACCCTTTTCAGGAAAATCTTTTAAAGGTAATCACCTATGGGCAAGAGTATAAAAAACAATTGATCCTGATTGCATCTGCTATTGTTTTGGTAGTAGTGGTTTTTTCAGGGATTATGTATAGCTTCCAAAAATCTGAAAATAATGCCGGTATACTTGTCAGCCAGGCATTGACAAAATATGCAAAAGCCAATGATCCCGACAAAGGGTATCTTGAAACCAAAAGTGATTTTCAAATTATTTTTACGGATTATACCAATACAACGGCGGGTAAGCTGGCTAAGGTTAGATTCGCTAAAATATGTTATGATGCCTCAAAATTTGACCAAAGCTACCAATATTATAAAGAATCCCTTGAAATATTTAAAAACGAAGCTTTGATGGAAAATTTTCTCCTGGCATCATTGGGGCATGTAAGTCTTGCCAAAAAAGAGTTTGAAGATGCTAAGAAGTCTTTTCTTCAAATTGAGAAAGGGAAAATCGACCTTTTAAAGGATGAAGCAAGGTTTACTCTGGCGATGTTGGATGAAGCCGATGACAATACGGCTGCAAGTAAAAAAATGTATGAAAAAATTGTGATGGATTATGAAAATTCAATGTACAAACCAATTGCCAAAAGTAAAATTGATGAAATGAAGTGATATAAACTTAAAAAGGCTGCTAGCGGTTTGTACCAGCAGCCTTTTTAAGAAAAGGAAAAAAAGATGAAAAAACTAACATTTGGTTA
>JAGLFI010000302.1 GCA_023144585.1 Desulfobacula sp.
ATTGGCGGCGGGCTGGCAGGACTCAGGGTTGCCATTGCATCCATGCAGAGGGGCTATGATACCATTGTCCTGTCTCTGGTTCCTGCCAAAAGATCTCATTCAGCAGCAGCCCAGGGCGGTATGCAGGCAAGTCTTGGTGCAACGATTAAAGGCGATGGAGATGATGAAGAAGTCCACTTTGCAGACACGGTAAAGGGAAGCGACTGGGGATGTGATCAGGATGTTGCCAGAATGTTTGTCAACACATCTCCCAAGGCCATTCGACAATTATCTGCCTGGGGCGTGCCCTGGTCAAGAGTCAGACGCGGGGATCGGGAGGTTGTAATTAATGGTGAAAAAGTCACCATTACTGAGAAAGATGAGGCCCATGGCCTGATTACCGCCCGGGACTTTGGCGGCACAAAGAAATGGAGAACCTGTTACACATCTGACGGCGCTGGCCATACCATGCTTTATACCATGGATAACAAAGCCATCCAGATGGGCATTCCGGTTCACGAAAGAAAAGAGGCCATTGCCCTGATCCATGAAGACGGGGTTTGCTATGGCGCCATTGTAAGAGACCTTATCACAGGCGAGCTCATTGTCTATGTGGCAAAAGCAACTACCATCGCCACCGGCGGTTATGGAAGACTTTATGCTATTACCACCAATGCCGTCATCTCCGAAGGGATAGGATGTGCTATTGCCCTTGAAACCGGGGTGGCAACCCTTGGGAATATGGAGGCTGTTCAGTTCCATCCTACAGCCATTGTGCCGGTGGGTATTCTTACTACTGAAGGATGTCGCGGTGACGGCGGTTTGCTTCTGGATAAGGATGGGTACCGGTTTATGCCGGATTATGAACCCGATAAAAAGGAGCTGGCATCAAGGGATGTGGTGTCTCGCCGAATGATCGAGCACATGAGAAAAGGAAAAGGGGTACCCTCCCGCTATGGGGATCACCTCTGGCTGGATATTACCCTGCTGGGTCGAGAGCATATTGAAAAGAATTTAAGGGAAGTTAAAGAGATCTGTGAATATTTTTTGGGGATTGATCCGGCTGAAGAGTATATCCCGGTCAGACCGACCCAGCATTACTCCATGGGCGGAATCAGAACAAAACCCACAGGGGAAAGCTCGACACTTAAGGGCCTTTTCTCTGCCGGTGAGGCTGCCTGCTGGGATATGCACGGATTTAACCGGCTGGGGGGCAACTCTGTTGCTGAAACAGTTGTGGCGGGAATGATTGTGGGTGAATATGTGGCTGATTATTGTTCGGCAAATGCATTGAATGTGAGTTCTGCCACCATTCAGAATTTTATGAAAATAGAAGAAAAGAAAATTACAGATCTTCTGGTCAGGGATTTTGGTGAAAACCCATTCCAGTTAAAGGCTGAAATGCAGAAGATTATGATGGATGACGTGGGAATTTTCAGGAATGCTAAAGACCTTGAAAAAGCAGTTGAAGAATTAAAAGTTTTAAACCAGCGGGCAAAGAGAATTGCCTTGAGAAACAGGATCAGCTCTTCCAACCCGGAACTGGTAGAAGCCATAAGGGTGCCTAAAATGATCAAACTTGCCCAGTGTGTTGCTTATGGCGCTATGCTCAGAACCGAAAGCCGCGGTGCCCATTCCAGGGAAGATTATCCGGAAAGAAATGACAGGGACTGGTTAAAAAGAACGCTGACCACATGGAAAGATGATTCTATAGATCTTCCCGAAGTCACCTACGAAGACCTGGATATCATGAAAATGGAGATGCCGCCGGCATCAAGGGGATATGGGGTGGACAATACCGTCCATCATCCGGATACAGCCAGACGGGAACAGGAAATTGCAGAGATCAAAAAAGCCAACCCCGGAGCCGACAGGTTTGAGCTGCAGGAGCTGTTGAATCCAATCCCGATTCCGGAAAAATTTAAAGGTAAAAATGAGCGCATAGGCAGGGGGTTTAAATAATGAG
>JAGLFI010000303.1 GCA_023144585.1 Desulfobacula sp.
ATCATGGGGATTGGCTGGGCAGCCAAGAATACCCTGCCCCAGTTCTGGCATCAGAGTCGGCTTATGCTGAATATCGGTTCGGTCAGAGAAGGGGAGCGGTTGATTTATTATGGTGTGCCCTGGCTTGTAAAAAATATCAATGTATTCAGCGAGCTTGAAAATCTGTCTCTCGGTGTCAAGCTGCGAATACCCATTGAAGAGCTCCTGGGAAAAATATCCAGGCCGTTTCATAAAAAGGAACCCTGGTTCCCCTGCAAACGAAATGACTGGGTCATCCTTGCTGATGGCACAAGAGGTGTTGTCACCAGCCTCTCCCATGAGATGGTTGAACTGGTTCAGCGTGGTGGTGCTCATAAGATCTATCAGACATCGGATTTTTTGGCGCAATCTCCCTTGAATCTCTCCATGAACTTCAGACTGAAAATCCCTTTTGGTATCAGTTATAATCTCCAGAAAGATTCCACAGGCAGCGTACTGGAAACCTTAGAATCATATATCAGTATGCAAATCGATAAAGAAGGATACAAAGAAAGCCTGCTTAATCTCAGAGTGGAGTTCGACCAGGCAGCCAGTTCATCCCTTGATCTTCTTGTTCTTGCTGACTTTAAAGGTGATATGGCGCCTTTATATAGACGCTTATCCAGAGCGATCCAGAGATGGTGTGTAGACGCCTGCACCTTGAATAATTGGGAAATTCCTTTTCCCCAGCTTACCATTCACAAATAAAGGCTTGGATTTAATGAGTGTTGAATCGGTAAAAAGGGAAATATTATACAATTCAAGGGAGTTTAAGGCATTCTGGGAAGAAAAAGGCCCTTTTAAATATGCATTGACCAGCAGCGATTTTCCGCCTGTCCTGCTGGAGCCGGAAGAATGGATTTTTTCAAATGATATAGAGGTACTTTTAAAGGCTTTGATGCAGTTTGATAAACAAAAAATGAAAATTGTTAAAGCGCCATTCAATCCTGAAAATAAGAATATATTGCGGCCTGAAAAGTTAAGCCCGTGGAAGATAAACAATTTCCCCGAAGAATGGAACGTATGTGCCTGTGATATTTTTATTCCAAAAGGACATTGGACCCGGGCGGTGCTTGAAAAAATACAGGTGCCTGAAGAGGATATAGATCCCAAACAGGTTGAAACGGCTTTTTTCCAATGCCTTGAGACTCAAATTGAACAAATTGGATATCTGCTGTTTAAATCCCGGAGATCATTAAAATATGCCGCTATCAAAAAATACCTTGTTGAATGGGAAAAAGATGACCAGGAGGCAGGCCTGTTGTAGGAGTTAAACCTTGCCTTCCACAATCAGGTTCGCCATCATTTTTTTATAATGGAGTCCTGCCTTTTGGAATCCTTTTGTTCCGTATTTCATATTGCCTTCCAGAACATAGAATTGATTATTCTGTTCGATGATATCAATCCCCACATCATCCCATCTACATTTTAAAGCCGTCATGAGTGCAAGATCAAGGGCTTTTTGCGGCAGGGGTTCAAAACTGATGGTTCCGCCTTGGGAAAGATTGGTTCTAAAATTGCCTTTAGATGCAATCCGCCAATAGGCAAGTCGAATTTTTTTACCGATAATGATAATTCTCATATCCCGGTCTATGGGAAGATATTTCTGGATATAGGCCGGTCCTTTTTTTTTTAGATAATTTGAAAGGTTTTGCTTGTTTTGGATCAGGTAAATATCATTGCCTTTGGCCGATCCCCTGGCTTTTTTTGCAATGAACGGGAATCCAAAACATTTAAGAATCGTCTGTTTTTGTTTTTTTCCATAAAAAATTTTTGTCTTTGGATGAGGAATACCAAGCATATTAAAGATAGCTGTCTGTTTAATTTTGTCCTGGGCAAATTTATAGGTATGAAAACTGGGGAA
>JAGLFI010000304.1 GCA_023144585.1 Desulfobacula sp.
CCGGTGTTTCAAGGCATTTGAAAATACTTATGGAATCAGGACTTTTAACCTCCCGAAGAGATGGAAGCTTCATCTATTATTCTGCCATTAAAAATGATGTGGTAAAGACATTTATTTCCTTGGTTGATCAAAGTTTTGAAAAAGAAGAAATTACCGGACAGAATTTGGAAAAAGCCCGGGAAATGATTAAAATCCGTCAAAATAGAACAAAACGGTTTTTTAAAATAGTAGCGCCCCAGTGGGATCGATTGAAAAAAGAGGTGTTAGGCAATTTTGATTTAAATTCCATAATTAAAGAAAAACTATCTTTTCATGGTAATATTTCAGATCTTGGCTGTGGAACAGGAGAACTCATAGAAATATTGTCTGAAAAAGCGTCACATAAGCTTATTGGTATCGATGCTTCTCCTGAGATGCTGGAGCAGGCAAGATTAAGACTTTCGGGTACGAACAATACCGAGTTAAGATTGGGTGAACTTGAACATCTTCCAATGAAAAACAAAGCAATTGATACGGCAATAATGAATATGGTGTTACACCATATCTCGCAGCCTGAACTGCCAATCACCGAAGTTTTTCGGGTACTCAAACCAAATGGCCTGTTTGTTCTGGCTGATTTTGAAAAACACGATCAGGAAAAAATAAAAGAGATCATCGGTGGCGCATGGCTTGGGTTTGAAAAAGAAAAAATAAAGAACTGGTTGACAGAAGTCGGTTTTCATTTTAAGGCTGTTAATTCTTACCCTGTCAATCACGGGTTGACAATTAATGTGTTCACGGCTGTAAAGCCATAATTATAGGAGATAGTATGATTATTCCGGTAATTCTTGCAGGAGGGTCGGGGACAAGGCTTTGGCCGTTGTCCAGGGAGCTTTATCCAAAACAGCTGATTGATATATATAATGAAAATACCATGCTGCAAAATACAATATTAAGGCTGGAAGGAATAGAGATGCTGGGATCGCCCATTGTCGTCTGCAATGAAGAGCACCGGTTTATGACGGCTGAACAATTAAGGAAAATTGAAATAGATCCCTGTGCAATTATTCTGGAACCTGTGGGCAGAAATACTGCCCCTGCCATTGCCCTTGCAGCATTAAAGGCAATGGAAAACAAAGAAGACCCAATACTTCTGGTATTACCGGCGGATCATGTGATTGAAAAGATAGATGATTTTCATGCCGCCATACAGGCAGGACTTAAATATGCTGAAAAAGACAATTTGATAACTTTCGGGATTATTCCAAGGTCTCCTGAAACCGGATATGGATATATAAAAAAGGGTGAATTATTGGAAAAGGAGACAGGTGCTTCAAAAATTGAGAAATTTGTTGAAAAACCGGACCTTCCAACAGCCCAAAGATATATTGAATCCGGATCATATTGCTGGAATTCGGGGATGTTTATGTTCCAGGCATCTGCTATTATAAAAGAGCTTGAGAGCCATGCACAGGATATTATGAGCTTATGTAAGAAAGTGATAGACACCGGTGTTCAGGATCTTGATTTTTTCAGGTTGAGTTTGGAAGGGTTTAAAGATATTCCTTCTGACTCCATTGATTATGCTGTAATGGAAAAAACATCAAAAGGAATCATGATTCCCCTTGATGCCGGGTGGAATGATTTGGGGTCATTTGATGCCCTGTGGCAAGCGGGTGAAAAGGATGGGAATTTGAACGTTATAAAGGGAGATGTTTTAACCCATGATGTTAAAGAATCCTATATTAATTCTGAAAGCAGCCTGATTGCTGCTGTTGGCATTGAAAAATTTGTTATCGTGGA
>JAGLFI010000305.1 GCA_023144585.1 Desulfobacula sp.
TTCTTTTTTCATTTATTATTCAGGCGGTTTCCTATGAATATAGAAAAAAACCAAATAATTTCCTTGGATCAACCGTTTACGAGCTGTTTCTCTTTATAAACGGCTCTGTTGGTATTCTGCTGATTGGTGCAGCAATAGGGACATTTTATACCGGTTCCAATTTCACCCTTGATCTATATAACAGGGTAACCTGGGATTATACCTTGCTGGGTATAAACTTAAGAGGACTTGAAGCTGCTTTTTCCTTATTCAATCTTTCCCTTGGAATTTTCCTTGTGTTTAATGCCAGGGTTTTAGGGGCACAATATCTTCTAAACAGCATTAATCTTTCTCCAACACCGGATCTTGAATCCAGATTACGCAAACACACCTGGAACAGTTTTCTGATTGCCCTGCCCTTTTTGCTTTATGTGGTTATCAGTATTCTTTTTATGAAAGGATTTAATGTAGATGACGCAGGCATAGTTTCTTTAGTTTCTTCCAAATATTTATCTAATCTTTTAGCCATGCCTCATTTACTTATACTGCTGCTGGCCGGAATTATTCTTGTGTTATACGGTGTTCTCTTATCAAAATTTAAGGGAAGTTATAAAGGGATATGGTTCAGTGGTTTAGGCACTGTGTTTGTAGGTCTTGTTGTCCTGTGCCTGCCTGCATTCAATAACACGGCTTTTTATCCGTCAAAACTTGATCTTCAATCCAGTCTTACCATCTACAATGCCTCTTCGAGTCATTATACTTTGGCAATCATGACCTATGTGGCAATCGGCATACCTTTTGTTCTTGGCTATGTCGCCTATATCTGGAAATTAATGGATTCAAAAAAACTGACTAAAGAAGAAGTTATCAATGAAGAATCATATTAAAGAACAATAAAAAAGGAACTTATATTTATGAATGCATTACTTTTGATACTTTATGTTGTTGTGATCGTGGCATCTTATAAAGGAATTATATTTGCTCTTAAAAAAGCGGAACTATTGTAACTGATCTATTTTTGTACTTTAAATACTATCAGTTATGGTATAGATATATTATTAATTATTAACTATATTTTAGGAGATTTAAAATGGACAAATACGTATGCGGACCTTGTGGTTATGTTTATGACCCGGCAGATGGTGATCCCGACAATGGCATTGACCCGGGAACAAGCTTTGAGGACCTTCCGGATGATTGGTGCTGCCCCATCTGTGGTGCTGAAAAAGACGATTTTGACAAAGAATAAATGATTGTACCGGCCGGGCAATAAGCTTTTTACTGCCCGGCCGTTTTTGGATAAACAGATTATGGCCCTTTCTGTCGTAGACCTTTACGCAAAGATACTGCCGAAAACCAATTGTAAAGATTGCGGATTCCTTACATGTATTGCCTTCGCAGGAATGGTGGTGTCTGAGAAGCACCCTTTGAAAAACTGCCCCACATTGCCTCTGATATTCTAAATGCTGCTGAACAGGAACTTGAACAACAGTATAAAGAAGGCAAATGGCTGAAAAAAGATATGGCAAAAGAAGCGCTTGAGTGGGCAAAACAAAAGGCTGCTTCAATGAAATTGGAAGATATTGCTTTCCGGATCGTCGGAGAGCTGTCAACCATTGAGGGCATTGGTCAAATCACTCTGCCCTATTTCAATAAAAAGATTCTGATAACCAAAGACAAAATTCTGAATGATTCCAATAACAAACTGACCCGAAATGAGCAAACCTTTGTTTATATTCATATGGCCCAGGGAGGAGTATCCAACCCATCCGGGCATATGAAAAGCTTTAAAGAATTTCC
>JAGLFI010000306.1 GCA_023144585.1 Desulfobacula sp.
AAAAAAATGCTGGATTTTTACGAATGGGTGATCCGACAGCTAATTGTTTTTTAAAGGCTTTATCCAGAAATTGTTTCACCTGCCTTCTATCCCATCCAAATGGATGTGTAAAATTTAAATATAAAGAAAGATCTCCATGGTAAAACTCATGAGTATCAAGATTTTTAGCATCATTACTGAATTTGGGAAGATTAAATACAGCAAGGTTTAAATAATTTATATATTTTTTATGTGCCTTGACATACTCAAGTGTCTTGAACGCAGCCTCTTTATCTTCATAACTCGTACCAAAAAGAAGATAGACAAAGGTTAAGATTCCAGCATGATGCAGGTTTGCAAGGATGGTTGACACCATCGTCAGATCCGTTCCCTTGTTCATCTGGTCCAGCACATCCTGGTCCCCTGATTCAAGACCCAGCTTTAACATATCACATCCTGAAGTTTTAAGATCATGGCAAAAATTTTGGTCCAGAAACTCTTTTTCAAATCTCACAAAACCATACCATTTAAATCCAAATTTATTTTTTGATACCGCCCTTAAAAATGCGGGTGTAACAGCATTGTCGATTAAATGTATATAGTCAGGAGCATATTTTTGATCAATTGACTTTAAATCCTGTAATATTTTTGAAGCCCGTTGTGAACTATAGGGACGGGTTTCTGCCTTTTCAGGGCAAAAATTACACTTGCTCCAATAGCATCCGATGGATGCCCTGAAGGGAAGTATTTTTCCAGGTGCAAGATATAAATCATCTTTTACAAAATCATAATCCGGAACATAATGTTTTTTGACCACATTTTTAATGCCAAAAATTTTTAACAACTGCTGTTCCCCTTCCCCCCGGATCATAACATCAACCAAAACTTTAAAAGGATCATTATAATCCGGCCGGCTCATCCAGGAAGATATAAGTCCCCCGCCCATGATGATTTTTCTATCCTTAAAATTATTTCGTATCCATCCTGTAAGGGCAAAACTGACCAGAGCCTGATTCAGATAACAAAGGGAAATGCCAATATATTCAGAATCAGAATTTTGAATTTGAGGCCTTACCTTATCTTCAAAAAAATCATAAAAAGGGTTTTCTTTATATTCTCCGGCACTTTTCAACAAATCTTTACTGTTAACACTCGAGAGCTTAGAATCTGAATAATCACTTAAAGTTATCCTGAACCTTTCTGAATCCACACTGATGGACAACAGCTTGTTTAAGTCATAAACCCTTTGGTGATAGCGGTCCATATTTTTATACAGGGTCGGATTTTTCAAATCAGAAATGATCTGTTCCCTGTTTTTTAATGCCCTTTTTGACCAGGAATCGACAGGAACAATATCTGAATTAATCCAATATAACAGGCCTTCTATGTTTGCATCATATACATGACAAAAAATTCCATGCTCTTTTAGTGCAGAAGACAAAAGTGCGACACCGGCAGGCGGTTCACAAGGTTTGGCAACAGGTGGAAAAATTAATAACATGGTAAAACATCCTAAAATTAATCAAATCTGAATTTTAACTTTTACCATATTTACACTAAATCTACAAAAAAAATTCTTCATATGATATCAGAACCTTTCATGTATGAAATTAATATTTCAAGATAGCAAGACTTTACCTGTCAATAAAAAAAGATTGCGGGTTTATTTCCTTTACCGGAAACAGGATTTTTGCCATAATTATATAGAAAACGGTCTTTGAACATGACAAACTGACTGTTCAAAACGGAGGCAGATAAATGTTAGTTGCAGTGATAGATAATTATGATTCTTTTACCT
>JAGLFI010000307.1 GCA_023144585.1 Desulfobacula sp.
AGAGAGCCCAATTTTTAACACTTTCAAAACAAGGAACAAGAGTATATACAGACTGCTTGATAGCAATTGTGCTTAAAGAAACAGTTCAAAACAATCGAATTGGCATTACAGTATCAAAAAAAGTAGGAAATGCAGTAGAGCGTAACAGGATAAAAAGAATTATCAGAGAATATTTCAGACATAATAAAGAGAATATTTCAGGACCTAAGGATATGAATATCATTGCAAGGAAGGGTCTGACACCGCTATCCAACAGGCAGATTATTGAAAAGCTTGATAAACTTTTTTCAAAAATAGCATTAGCATAGATAATGAAGAATCTATTATTAATAATTATTAAATTTTATCAATATGTTATTTCCCCTCTAACAGGACGGAATTGTCGGTATTATCCGACCTGTTCGGCATATGCCATTGAGGCCCTTGAAAAATACGGCTGCCTTAAAGGCACCACTCTTGTCGTGAAAAGAGTTCTGCGTTGTCATCCATTCCATGCAGGAGGATTTGATCCAGTTCCATAATTTATCCAGATGCCATACTGTTTTCCTTTTCTAAATTAAAGTGAAGTGCCGTTACAAATTATTTCAGGTTTAGGAGAGAAAATGGATGAACAAAAACGATTATTATTAGCCGTCGTACTTTCCGTGGTAGTCCTTGTAGGATATCAGACATTCTTCGTGAAGTCGCCGGAGCTCAATAATCAACCTGTGCAGATTCAAGAAGACCGGAAAGCAGATCAGGTTCAGAAAACCAGCCCGCATGTTTCCGAATATAAAGCCCAACCAAGTGTTGTACCTCAACCGGTTGAACCTCAGAAAAAAAATTATCGAACCATATCCGTATCAACACCTCTGTATAATATTGCCATTTCCGAACAGGGTGCTGCGGTTAAAAGCATTGAACTGAAAAATTTTAAAGCAACAAATAAAAAAGGGTCTCCTTTAAAACAATTGGTGCCGGAGCAGCTGATATCCGGAACCCTGTTCTTTGATCTTGAAGGGCAGTCCATCCCGGGATTGAAAAATGCTGTCTATACAGCAAAAGGCGATGCCACTGCAACCTCTGTCTTTGACGGTGAAAAAACTATTGAATTTACCTTTGGAACACCCCAGGGAATGATGGTGAAAAAGATTTTTACCTTTAAGGCAAATTCATACATGATTGATTGTGATATTGTTTTTCAAAATGGATCTGATATGCCGTTAAACGATTCTCTTGTGATTTCAACGCCGGGATTTTTTAATG
Source organism: Desulfobacula sp. (assembly GCA_023144585.1). Lineage (GTDB taxonomy): Bacteria > Desulfobacterota > Desulfobacteria > Desulfobacterales > Desulfobacteraceae > Desulfobacula. The sequence continues at coordinate 1,246 of JAGLFI010000307.1, forward strand.
AAGAAACTAAAAAAAGATCCAGATTTGCATTTGAGGGCCCGGTGGTGCTTATTGATGATGAATATACCGCCATTAAACCCGGTGATATAGAAGATAAAAATACCTATCACGGAAAGATTGACTGGTCAGGATATTCAGAGCGATATTTTATGACAGCGGTCATGCCCAAAAAGAAAGATGAAGGGAGTGCAAATGATGCAATAATCAAGCTTTCCTATATCAATGATATGGTCACCAATGATTATATCCAAAAGATGGATCGGCTGGATCCGGGCAAACAAAGTAGCTATTCCTTTACCTTTTATATGGGCCCGAAAAGCCAGAAGGTGCTGGGTCAATATGACAACAGCCTTAAAAATGCAATCAATTTTGGATTTTTCAATATAATTGCCAAGCCGCTTTTGATCACTATGAATGTCATCTATGGGGTGATTCCCAATTATGGTATAGCCATTATCCTTTTGACCATCTTAATCAAACTGAT
>JAGLFI010000308.1 GCA_023144585.1 Desulfobacula sp.
TTTCCTAACCGGACACAACTGACTTGCTATGGTTTTTCAAACGTCACAACAAAAACATGACTGTTACCTCTTCTGAATAAAAGCTGAACCATACCGCCCTTATTAATTTGTTTCAAATAGTGTCGATACGCTTTAAGGTCAGCAATTTTATGACGATTAACTTCCATTAACAGATCCCCATGCCGGACACTTGTATCTACGGCCTGGCTGCCTGATTCCACATCAATGACCACAAGTCCTTTGATATTCTGAGGATAACCAAGTCTTTGTGCGATATCAGAATTCATCTGCTTTAACTTGAAACCGAACAAATCATAACCATCATTTGTATGAATGGCTGCAGAATCCTGATCCGGTCTTTTCCCCAGTTTAACTTTCACCATTTTTTCTTTACCATCACGTATCAGCTTGACATTAACCTTTTCACCCACAGATGAACGGGCAATGGTCAAAGTAAGATCTCTGGATGAATCAATTTTTTTATCATTGATCATAAAAATGACATCTCCGACTTTTATACCCGCCTCATCTGCCGGATCGCCCTCATATACTTTGGCGACATATACGCCTTTGGTCTCTTTAATCCCGTAGTATTCTGCCAGTTGTTCCGTGACATTTTGAATGGCCACACCCATCCAGCCCCGGGAAACAGTTTTTTGTTCTATCAACTGATCAATAATGCCTGTTGCAAGATCCGAAGGGATGGCAAACCCAATGCCCTGTCCTGATCTGATAATTGCGGTATTGATGCCAATCACTTCCCCATCAAGGTTTAACAGAGGACCACCGGAATTCCCCGGATTAATGGAAGCATCTGTCTGGATAAAATCATCATAGGGTCCGGACCCGATGATTCTTCCCTTGGCACTGACAATTCCGGCCGTTACTGTCTGCTCAAGTCCGAACGGGCTGCCAATGGCGACCACCCATGACCCCACTTCAGCTTCAGAGGAACTGCCAAACTTTAAAGGCGTTAACTTCTTTGCTTTAATTTTTATTAATGCCAAATCTGTCATTGGGTCAGTCCCTATGATGGCTGCAACATATTCTGTCTTATCATGTAATATCACCTTAATCTGATCCGCATCTTTAATTACATGATTATTGGTCACAATATATCCGTCTTTGCTGATAATAAAGCCGGAACCCAGACTTCTTTCTTTTCTATTTTGCGGTCTCTGATTAAAAAAGGGGGCGAAAAATTCATCAAATGGACTTTGTTTTCCACCAAAGGGCTGCCCGAAAAAATGTTGATAAACCCTTCCACCACCTTCAATCGTCTTTACAGTCTGTATATTTACAACACCCGGTTTCGCCTGTCTGGCAAGTTCGGCAAAACTTATCGGTATCATTGTCGTATTCTCATAGTTCTTTTTAGCAATTGCCGGAGCAGCCATCAAAGCGACAACCATAATAACAAAAAATATTTTATTTACCTGTTTCATCACAACCTCCCGTAATAATTAACTTCGATACTTTCCCTGCTGATTGTAATAATAATGCATAAATATGACGATTAAATGACCTCAAGATTATTATATGGTAATCTAACCACAAAGATCGAGCCTTTGCCCTGCTGACATGATGATTGGCCTGATTCCCGGCCTGCCTGTTTACTTGATTGTCGGCTGGATACAGAAATGTCCCCGTTGTGCTGCCGGACAATAGTTCTGGCAAGGCTAAGACCCAAACCGGTTCCTGCACTTG
>JAGLFI010000309.1 GCA_023144585.1 Desulfobacula sp.
GATATCACTATCAACGGTAACTCCCTGGAGTTTTCCCACCACCTGCTGGAAAAGAGCTGGGGCATTCACATACATCATGGTATTGGTCACCCCAGTCGCCCCTGCAATCATTGCAGCATCCTCGGCTTTGGGATGAATAGCAAGATACCCGATTCTCTCGCCAGCCAGAGACAGTTCCTTGGAATAGGAAGTCAGCACAATGGTATGGGGATAAACATCAAACATAGACGGGACATCAACATCATAGGCAATTTTTCTGTAAGGCTCATCGGAAATCAAGTAAATTCGTTTCCCAAATTTAACACTGGCAGCTTCTAATACCTTTCCAAGCCCATCCAGTTCTTCTTTTGTATACACGGCACCGGTGGGATTATTGGGAGTATTAATCAGCATGACTCGTGTCTTTTTGGTAATGGCCCCCTCAATAGCATCAAGATCAAGATGGAAATCAGGCAATGATGCTACGGTTTTTAAGTTTGCGCTGGCAACAAAGGCATACTGGTTATAGCCAACAAAATAGGGTGCCGGCGTAAGAATATCCTCGCCCGGATTTATCAACGCGCGCAAAGTATCATTCAAGGCGCCTGCCGCTCCTGCAGTCATCACAATCAGATCGGATGTAAGCCCCACATTATATTCCTTATTCAGGTAATCCGCCACAGCCTGTCGGACATGGGGATATCCCGGGTTGGGCATATATCCATGGGATGTGGTTTCGCTGTTAATCAGATCTATCAAAGTTTCTTTAACAAGCGCCGGTGGCGGAATATCAGGATTTCCAAGGGAAAAATCAAATACATTATCTGCTCCATACTTTTCTCTCATCCTGATCCCTTCTTCAAACATCTTTCGGATCATAGATGCTGCTTCAACCATTTTGACCATCTTATCTGCTATAGGCATAAAAATTTTCCGCTCAAAATTAAAAACGCAACATTAAAAATTGCCTTACCATACATCAAATTTCCTTTGATGAAAACACTTCTTTAAAAAAGGAATTATGACTAACGATAATACTCTCTTTCATCCCAATTACATATTGCGGCCTTATCTCATCTTTCCATCGGGGATACCCGCCCTGCCAGACATACCGGATCAGTTCATGAAACACGGTTTTATCAAACAGATAGGGGCCGATTTTAATTTGCCCGCCTTTAAAAAATTCAAATAAAATCTCTCTATTTTTTGAAATATCTTCAATCTCAGAGGTGATAATTTTCCGAGTTTGATATCCTTTTGGATGCTGCTTAAACGCTTGTGGATCATCGGGAAAAGGAAAAAGCGTATACACTTTTCCGATAAACCCTGTAAACCGTATCCCATGGATGGCCCCCATGAGATCCCCTATGTCCTCTGAATCTGCAATAAAATAGACCTGACACTTCAACCTTTTCAGCCCGTCATCATCCTTTTTTGCCATCTTATTTATCCATTGACAAAAATCATCTGCAAAAAAGAAATAATTATCCAATAACAGCATATCCGACTCAATGTTAAAAAAACCGAATGCAATATTTCCATGATTTTGGGATCTGAATGATAATGGCATATACTTTCTCCTGTATTGATGGGAAACCCTATTTCAAACAAGCCAAGTGTACACAATTTTTAAAAAATCTCAACCTGACTTTTTCTTTAACTTGACGAT
>JAGLFI010000031.1 GCA_023144585.1 Desulfobacula sp.
CACGGATAAAGCCTCTTTCAAGATCGGAATGAATCACACCGGCAGCTTTAGGAGCTTTTGCTCCCTTTCTGACCAGCCACTGCCGGACTTCATCCTTTCCAACCGTAAAAAAGGAAATCAGGCTCAAAGATTTCAGGCAGAGCTTTGTCAGGCTCTCAAGGGCTGTCTGCATTATGCCAAGATCGTCTAGAAATTCATCTTTGTCTTCCTGGGTATCCAGCAGGGCAATTTCTGCCTCAACCTTTGCAGACACCAGCATGACCTCAATATCCTGAATCTCACAACTTTGTTTAAATGTTGACAAAAGCACCTCATTTTCAAGATCATCCTCAGATACGTTAACGGCAATGACCAGTTTCTTCCTTGTAATAAAAGGATAACTCCTGATCATTTTTTCTTCATCATCTGTCAATTCAATCAACCGTAACGGTTTTTCCGCTTCAAGAAAATCTTTTACCTTGTTCATTAACACAAGTTCTTTTTGCTGATCTTCATCCTTTATCTTTTTCACCATGGCTTCAAGGCGTTCCATTCGTTTTTCAACAAACATCTGGTCATGCATGATCAACTCGGAATTGACCATCTCAAAATCCCTTATGGCATCCACAGATCCCTCGGCATGGTAAATGGCATCATCTTCAAAAGCACGGACCACATGACAGATAGCATCCATGTCTGCAATATCCTTGAAAATATCACCTTTGGAGATGGTTTCAGCCTCCATTTTGGGAAGAAGAACAAGATCAATCCTTGCTTTGACATTTTTTTTAGGTTTATACATTTCCACAAGCCGGTTAAATCTTGAGTCAAGAATATCTGCGCTGCCCGGCACAGGTTTAAATGCCTTGGACGGTTCCTTGATCTCAATTCCGGATAAAATCTGAAACAATGTTTTTTTGCCTGTCTGGGGCAGGCCAATAATTCCAACCTTCATGTCTTTTGCTGTATCCTTATGTTAATTTACCATTTTAAAATTATAATTCTTTTCTAAATTGACGGGTCATTAGATGTTCATACAGCAATGGGGATAATCGGGATATAAGATATGCGAGTTTCCCCATGAATGTGAGAACAAGTATATTTTTTTTCTTTGCTATTGCTTTTACAATCTGTCTGGCCACATTTTCGGGGGTATCTTCTTTCCCGATTGTTGTCTGCTCATGGGTGGCGATTTTACCATCACCGCCCAGGGCTCTTGTCTGAAGATTTGTCCTGATAAAACCCGGGCAGACGATCATCACATGAACCCCTTTGTGCCGCAATTCACAGCGCAGGGACGTGAACAGCCCGTGCAAAGCATGTTTGCTGGCACTGTATCCGGTTCTTCCCAGTAACGGTGCCACACCGGCAATGGATTCATTGACTATAATTATTCCTTTTGTCTGGATAAGACCTGGAAGTGCCGCTTTGGTGCAGTATAAAGACCCGTAAAAATTAACATCCATCACTTTTTTGAATACAGCAGTGTCTGTCGCTTCAAACAGCCCTCTCTGGGTAATACCGGCATTATTAAATAAGATATCAATCTGCCCGAATTTTTTTAACACCTGGTTGATGACAGACTGGCAGGCTTTTTCTTTTGTGACATCGCATTCCATGGTAAGGATCGTATATCCATAATTTAAAAATTCCTGCTGCTGCACTTCAAGCGCTTTTTCATCCATATCAAGCATGGCGATCCTGGCACCCTGTTTTGCCAGTTCCCAACAGGCAGCAAGACCGATACCGGATGCACCGCCTGTGATAAGAGCTACTTTATTTTTAAAATTATAACGGCTCATTTTCCGGCAGCTTTCTCCGGTTAAAGATGACCGATGTAATAAGCCCTGCAATAATATGCCAGATCCCCCACCAGGCCACAAGTATCGCCATTCCGCCAAGCCCGTCAAAAAAACCGAATACCAGTACGAGCCCCAATGCTGAATTCTGAATTCCCACCTCAATGCACACCGCCCGGCAGTCTCTTTCATCGAGTTTGAATAGCCTGCCTGACCAATAGCCAATGTTTAACGCAAGGGCGTTGTGTATCAGAACTGCCAGCATAACAATTCCCACATACTTTAGAAAATACTGCCAGTTTGCCGCCAAAGCACCGCAGACAATAATAATAAAAAATACCAGGAAAAATATTTTAAAAGGTTTTTTCACTTTTTGAGCCAGATTTGGCATATAGTGCCCAATGGCCATACCCACCATAAGGGGAATGCCAAGAATCAGAAAAACCGTGATAAACACATCCATGGGATTCAGACTGACCTGTTTTAAAATGCTGGCAGTTGCGGGGTTCATACTGCCCCAGAAAGAAATATTAAACGGGGTCATGATGATGGCAGCCACAGTTGAAACCGCTGTCATACTTATAGATACAGCGCAATTGCCTTTGGAAAGATAGGTAATGATATTGGAAAGGTTCCCGCCAGGACAGGCTGCCACCAGCATCATCCCAAGAGCAATGGAAGGATGGGGCTTAATAATCCAAACAAGTAAAAACGTGAAGGCCGGCAGTAGAATAAATTGGGCTGCAAGCCCTATCGCAGGTGCTTTAGGGCTTATAATAATTCGTTTAAAATCATCTATCTTGAGTTCAAGGGCAACACCCAGCATCATCAACCCAATGGCGGCATTTATAATTGCAATACCCGTGGGATTAAAATTGAGTCGAACCTGATCAATTGTTACAGGATCCATCATCGTCCCCCTTTTTTAAATTTTATGCTTTATAGGCACCGACGTTTGTCAGCATTGCGCTTGCCGGGCTGACCGTGGTCGGATCTGTCATCACATTAATGCAGCAAACCTTTTTGGAGGCAAAGGCCTCTTCCAAAGCCGGTTTGATATCTTTAGGGTCTTCAACAAAAAACCCTTTGCCGCCAATGGCTTCCACCATTTTATGATAATCCACCTTCCCGATAAAGGTTCCTTCTTCAATGGCATGTCCAATGCGAAGCTCTTGGCTGTGGCGGATCATCCCCCAGCCAAGGTCATTGGAGATCACAACCACAATGGGAAGATTTTGCCGTATGGCTGTTTCAAATTCCATGAAATTAAATCCCACAGATCCATCCCCTGTGATCAAACAGACTCTGGAGTCAGGATTCAAAATTTTGGCTGCATTTGCATAGGGCTGCCCTACTGCCAGAGAACCATAAATACCATAATCAAGATATCTTCCCGGATGGGTCATGGTCCGGGTCATTCCCATCCATGTGGTAGTATCGCCACCGTCTGCCACGACAATATCTGTTTTTTTGTTCATGAATTCATCAATTTCCCTGGCAAGACGCAATGGATGGATCGGTATGTTCTCGGACTGCCAGTCCTTTTGAAACAGATCCTTGCTCTCTTTGTGGGCAGTGGAAAGCTTTTCAACCCATGGCGTAAATTTTAATTTTAATTCATCTTCCAGTTTATCATTCATCAGTTGATTACACGCTTTAAGGAATCCTTTAACATCACTGACAACGGGCAGGTCAATGGTTCTGTTCCTGCCAATCTCTTCGGGTTCGATATCCACCTGCACCATTTTTGCTGCCGGGTTAAAGATCTCCCCGAAAAGATAATATAAACAGATGCGGGACCCAAGAATTATAATCAGATCGGTCTCTATGTAGGCCGCAAATCCGCAGCCTGGACGAACAGCGACTGCTCCTTCAAAACAAAGGGGATGATCATCAGATACCACTCCTCTGCCGGACAGGGATGTAAACAAAGGCATGTTTGTTTTTTCAATAAACTCTTTTAGCTCAGGACCGGCATTGGACTGCCAGGCACCGGATCCAGCAATCACCACCGGGCTTTGTGCCTTCTGAATCATTTCAATCAATTGAGCCGCTTTTACAGAATCAGCCGGATTTGATACGATGGTTGTATAGGTATATTTCACCGCATCTTTTTGAACTGGTGTGTTTAATACATCAATGGGAAACTCAAGATAAACCGGTCCCGGCCTGCCGCTTTGTGCAGTCCTGAAGGCCATATCAACATATTCATTGATCCGTTCTGTTTTCTGGCAGACCAGTGTCTTTTTTACCATAGGTTTGATCACGGCTTCCTGGGGCATATCCTGGAGATCCAGTTTTTCCTTATTATCAAGCCCCACGCATCCGGCTATCAATACAAGGGGAGTATTTGAAAAATATGCACTGGCAACACCTGTCAATGCATTGGTGAATCCAGGCCCGGCCGTTACCATGGCAACTCCCGGCTTCCGCGTCAGTTTGCCCCAGGCTTCTGCCATAAATACAGCAGACTGTTCGTGCCGGGTACCGAAAATTTTAACATCAGATCCTTCAAGATACTGATAAATCGGCGTAATATGTCCACCGCACAATGAAAAGACAGTGTCCACTTTTCTTTCAATCAATGCCTGGGCAACCAGTGCTGCCCCTGTTATTGTTTCTGTCATGTATTTAAGTTCCTTTTCTTTTTAAAATAGTCTTTTAATTATCTCTTTTTGTATCAATCCGCAACATTTACAATTCCATTAACTGTCCCCCGCAGATATTCAATGCCTGACCTGTGACATAGGAAGATGCATCCGATGCCAGGAACAAAGCCATGTCGGCAACTTCCTGTGGTAACCCAATCCTTCCTGCGGGAATGGTTTCACACATTTTTTGTTCCTGTTCCTCTATAGTGGTATTAAAAAACGCTGCCTTCTGTTCAAACTCCCATTTTTTAAGATCCGTCATAATCTGTCCGGGACAGATAGCATTGATTCTGATATTAAGCCCTGCAAGCTCTTTAGCCATCACCTTGGTCAGCATGATCACCCCTGCCTTGGACACAGAATAAGCACCATTGAAAAGTGCCGGAACCTTGCCTGCCCGGGATGCAATATTGATAATATTCCCGCCTTTTTCCTGCATCATGGGAACAACGGCTTTTGATATCCGGAACACACCATGAAGATTAACATCAAACATTTTCATCCAGGCAGTTTCATCATAGGTATGAATCCCATTAGGCACACCGAATGCAGCACCTGCATTATTGCATAAAATATCCACACGACCAAATGTTTCCTGAATGGCGGACATCATATCCCGGATGGTGTCCGTAAGGGTCACATCAACATTGACGACCAGGGTTTCCACATCATATGTATGGCTCAATTCCTGACCGATCATCATCATCTCATTCATGGAGCCGGTTTTCACATCAGCATTAAGGCCTTTCTCGGTTCCATAGTCTGCAATGATGATGTCACAGCCTTTGGAAGCAAATTTTTTAGCAATAGCATAGCCAATCCCTGTTTTTTTGCCAGAGCCGGTTACCAGCGCTATTTTCCCTTTTAAATTGTTATCCATTATCTCCCCCTTTAAAAATTTTTATTTCAAGCTATGAACATGCTTTTTAACACTATAATCATAGAGCAGTTCATGGCTTTCATTTTCAAAAATAGTTCTTTCAAACTTTTTAAACTGTATTAATCCATGGAGGGTTCCCCAGAACATGATTGAAAATTTCTCTGGATCTTCTTCATTGAAAAACCCCTGGTGAACTCCGTCAGCAACAATATCCTGAATGATCAGCAAAAGTTTATGGCCTGACATATCAATTTGATTTTTCAGATTTGATTCAAAAAAAATGATTGGAGAAGACAAAAAATAATTAATGATATCAAAATAGTTTTTTTGTTCTTCACTGAAACTGTAATAGGCCTTTGCAATCCGTGTTAATTTTCCTTCATGATCAATCATTTTTTTAGAAATTTGAAGAATTGTGGAATAAAGAAGTGCCACACCCTCTTTTTGCAGTGCGACAAAGATCTGTGCTTTATTCTTATAATAAAAATAGATGGTGCCGACACCCAGTTCTGCCTGTTTTGCAATTTTACTGATCGAAATACTGTCGACTCCCGAGGAAAAGAGCAGAGTTCTGGCTGCATCCAGAATTTGATTTCTTCGCTGTTGCTTTTCTAATGCTTTTCTTTCTTTTACTCCCATCGCCAACCCTTTTTAAAATTTAGTTTTTGTGCTTTGGGAAACGCTCGAAAATATTAATTCATTTTTCGAACGTCGTTCTATTATTGACATATATTCTATAAGTAGCTTTGTCAACAAATAATTTTAACCTATAATATTGTAAAAAAACCGATAGGATACGGATTGAGGCTCTGCAGAACAGGTGCCCTGTGGCACCTATTCTGCTGTCTTAAGCTGATTCAGATTTTCAACCAAATTTACAGGTTGAAATTTTTTTGTTGTTTCATCAAACAAGAGTTTTGAGGCAGCATATGTGTTGTCATGGGGATAAAAAATCCATGCATCCTCTTTAAGGACACGTTGAAAAACATTCCTTTTTTCATCAATCAAACATTCAGGAAATCGATCATATCCCATGGTGATGGAAAGATTGATCCAGGCATGACCCGGCGCGATATCCCCTGCAAAAAATATTTTTACTCCCTGGGTTTGGATATAGGACAATATCATTCCCGGTGTGTGCCCCTGGCTTTCAATAAATTCAATTTCAAGTTCACCAAAACTCAAGGTATCTTTATCTTTTATAAACTTGAGGCGGTTGGTCTCTTCAAGCAGGCTTGCAAGCCCGGGAATAAAGGAGGCTTTATCCCTCATATGCGGAGAACGTGACCGCTCAAAATTTGTTTTTCCCACCACAAATTGTGCATTTGGAAATAAAAGTTCAAGGTCTTTTTGCCCCTCTTCCCATTCCTTTAAAAGACCGCCGGCATGATCAAAATGAAGATGGGAGAGAATCACATGGGTGATATCTTCATGGGTCAGCCCTTTTTTGTCCAGGGATTCCAAAAGCACATGATGGCTTTCAACAATCTGAAATCTTTTTTTCATATCAGGCGACAGGTAGGCACCGGCGCCTGTTTCAAACAAGATCTTATGATCCGGTATTTCAATTAAAAGGGCTTTTGATCCGATAGTGATCATATTGCGATCATCAGGCTGCATCCAGCGACTCCAGAGGGCTTTGGGAGCATTGCCGAACATGGCACCGCCATCAAGTTTCATATAGTTTCCTTTTAATGCTGAAAATCGCAAGGATGATTTTCCCATAGTTATGACAACCTGATATGCTGCTTCTCTACATCAATATTTTGCCGATATAAAATGGCAACATGCCCGATCATACCCGCAATATGGGATTGGGTGGCCTTTGCAATCTCTTTTATCAAAGCATTTTTTTGCTCTTTTTCTTTATAATCGTTGAATTTGACTTTGATAAGCTCACTGGCTTCCAGGGCCTGGTCAATCTCCCCTATCAATGTCTCGGTAATGCCTTTCTGACCGACAAAAGCAGATGGATTTAAATTGTGTGCAAGCCCCCGTAAGTACTTTTTTTGTGATCCTTTTAATTCTTTCAAACCAATATCCTTACATGTTTATTTTTAAAGTTTGTACCATATCATAAAAAGAATTGAATTTATAGATTTGGACAGGATATGCGGATAAATTCCTCTTCCATTTTATTTCTAAGATCTTTGATTTCCATAAGAATTTGCTCAAAATTTTGCATCATTTTTTGATAATGAAGGGTAATATATATATTTTGTTCTGGACAAAAATACCAGGTACAGACAAAAGGACGTTCCAGCCTTGAAAGCATACACCCTTTTTCAGCAAAATGGCAGCAGGCTCTTTCACGATTCCCAGATGAATTCTTTATAATTTGAAATGTAGGAAATTTATTCAGACCAAAATAAATATAGAGCAGGTCTTTGAAATCAAACCATATGGTTGCTCTTATACAGCAGATATCCTCACAATATATACAGGTGTTGGAACAAACCTTTTCTATTGATCCTGATATCTTTTCAAATCTCTGTCTGATCTGATCTGCTGTTTTATAAACTATTACAAGTTTTTGTCCATACAAGTCATCAACTCTTTTTATGAATAGAAAAACCTGATTCCATTCTTCAGCAGTATACCATGGAATATTGGCATCATTTTTCGTTGCTCGCATATCTCCTTTTATCAAACATCAATCTGCTAACTTATTACCATCATGTTGACGAATATTTTTTGATCATTATTATACACTTATGGAGTATGGTTCAATAAATATCTTTTAACTTTCAAATAAGGATAGGTAACATGGCTTCACAAAAAATAACCCTGAATGTAGAGGGTATGAGTTGCAGTCACTGCTCGGGAATGGTACAAAAAACCCTTGAAGAAATTGATGGTGTTTCCAACGTATCTGTGGATCTTGATGCAAAAAAAGCCTTTTTTGATGCTGATGTTTCAGAGCTCATTGATAAAGCAATTCAAGAAATAAATGAGGCCGGGTACAAGGCATCAAATGGATAATACACCTTCTCAAAAAGGCCTGAAAATATCAACCTCCGGCGTAAATCTCATGTCCTCCATGGATGAGATCACCTCAAGCTGTTCGACTGAACCTTCCAACCCCATGACAGACTATGAAAAACCAGGCTATAAGCTGTACTCTTATGTGGAAAAATTTATAAAAACCGATGCAGGGCTTATCCCCATCATCAAGCCAAAGCTGGGAAAAGATGACCTTTTTTCAAGCTTTTATGTCAGATGCGGTATCAACCGGTATAAGTATACGGTGGCTCCCGGACTTTATGCCATTGGAAAACCGGATAAAAATTGTGAGGTACTTGTAACCGCAAATTTTAAATTGACTTTTGATCATTTAAGAAAAGAACTGACCAACATCAGTGCATGGATTCTGGTACTGGATACAAAAGGGATCAATGTCTGGTGTGCAGCAGGAAAGGGAACCTTTTCAACCCGGGAACTTGTGAAAAGAATTAAAGGATGCTCCCTTGAAAAGATTGTGGATCATAAACGGATCATTGTTCCCCAACTGGGAGCAACCGGCATATCGGCAAGGAATGTCAAAAAACAGTCTGGATTCAGAGTGATCTATGGCCCCATACGGGCAAATGATATCCCTGGCTTTTTGGAGAATGATAAAAAAGCAGACAAAAAAATGAGACAGGTCACCTTTAATCTGTATGAACGATTTATCCTCACACCTGTAGAGGTACAGATTGTATTGAAACCAGCATTGATCACAGCACTGATTCTGTTTATCATTTCAGGTTTCGGCCCGGGTATTTTTTCTTTTTCCATGGCCTGGGAAAGAGGAGTTGTTTCTTTTTTGGCCCTTACAGCAGGGATATTTTCAGGTGCCTTTGTTACCCCGGTACTGCTTCCCTTTATCCCCTCCAAGGAATTTGCTCTCAAGGGAATCATCACCGGAAGTATTTTTGCTATACTCCTGATGGTTATAATGTCGTCTGCCATTAGCGGTCTGGCAGGATTCCTGGCCTTATTTCTGTTCAGCGTGACCATCAGCTCTTTTCTGGCCATGAATTTTACAGGGACGACACCGTTTACATCACCCTCAGGGGTTGAAAAAGAAATGAAACGATACATCCCTGTGCAATTGGTTTGCC
>JAGLFI010000310.1 GCA_023144585.1 Desulfobacula sp.
CATTAACCCCGTGAACGTATACGATAATTTAATAATAAAGATTAAATGGTTTTTAATAGTTAATCTTTAGCGATGGAGTAAAAAAACAATGATCAACGCACTGACTGCCCTGGATGGAAGATATGCCCGATTAACGACAGAGCTTGCTGATATTTTTTCTGAATATGGCTTGATAAAACACAGGGTATCCGTTGAAATTGAATGGCTTAAATTTATATTAACCGATCTGAAACTGGCACCCTTTGATAATTTAAACATTGAGAAGCTTAACCATATAGTACAGGCTTTTGATCTTGAAGATGCCAATAAGGTTAAAGAGATTGAAAAACGAACAAATCATGATGTAAAGGCAGTTGAATATTTCATAAAGGATCAACTTGATCTTTCAGGGCTTTCAGGCATAAAAGAGTGGGTTCACTTTGCCTGCACCTCAGATGATATCAATAATACTTCCTATGCTTTGATGTTGAAAAAAGGAAAAGAGATTGCAACCACCTTGTTGAGACAGCTTATTGCTGATATAGAGGACAAAGCGTTGCAATATAAGTCAATTCCAATGATGTCAAGAACCCATGGACAGCCGGCAACTCCCACAACGGTCGGTAAAGAATATATCAATTATGCCTGGCGGATTTTACAGGAAGCAGATATTCTCGATCAAACTAAAGTTCAGGCAAAAATAAACGGGGCAACAGGAAACTATAATGCACATTGTTTCGTATACCCTGAGATTAACTGGATTGAAGCATCACAACGATTTATTGCCAATCATTTAAACCTGGAACCCATCCTTTTTACAACCCAGGTAAATCCGAATCATTCCATTGCTTTTGTCCTGCATTCTTTAATCAGGGCCGCAGCAATAATTATTGATTTGGATCGTGATATGTGGGGATATATCAGTCTGGGTTATTTTAATCAGAGGGTCAAAAAAGGAGAGACCGGTTCATCTACAATGCCTCATAAGGTCAATCCCATTGATTTTGAAAACAGCGAAGGCAACATGGGGATTGCCATATCAATGATGGAACATCTATGTGTTAAATTGCAGAAAACAAGATTCCAAAGAGACCTGAGTGACAGTACGGTTTTGAGAAGCCTGGGCTCTGCATTCGGCTATTTTGCAATTGGAGTGAAGAATGCTTTAAAAGGATTATCCAAGATAGACCTGAATAAAGGAGTGATTCAAAAAGATCTTGATGATAATCAAGAGCTTCTTGCAGAGCCTTTTCAGACAGCCATGCGGGTGTTTGGAGAAGATAAGCCTTACGAAAGACTAAAAGAGCTTACCCGTGGGCAGAAAATCAAGAAAAAAGATTTGGAAAAGTTTGTAGACGGTCTTGAAAAGGTGCCGGCGGAATTTAAAAAACGAATGAAACAATTAACTCCGGAAACATATGTAGGGCTTGCACAAAATCTGGTTGATATTTATTTTAAAAATCTTTCCTTGTCATAAGGAAGCCCGTGCTGTTAATAGACGCCGGCTGAATCTTTGGTATTAAAGCTGTTTAAATACCAGGGAGCTGATTTATACTCCAA
>JAGLFI010000311.1 GCA_023144585.1 Desulfobacula sp.
GCCAATATATGAATTTAAATGCTCACAATGCGAAGAATTTTTTGAAGTCATTGTAATGGGCTCAAATGATAATGATACGGTCAGTTGTCCCAAATGCGAATCAAAAGAATTTGAAAGAGTAGTTTCCAAAACCAATTTTGCCATGGGAAGTTCATCTTCCGGCCAATTTAATAATGGGGCTAAGGGGGTTCAGACCCAGGAGAGGCAATGCTCTACCGGATCTTGTAAGACCTACACTGTTCCGGGTGAGACAAGATAGCCCCCGCAAGACTCATTTACCAATCTAAGTTTTTTCCCCGTTTAAAAATTCGATGTAAAATAGCTGTATAAGACAAGGAGATTTTGATGAAAGAGTATGCTAAACTTGTGATTGATGGAAAAGAATTGACACTTCCGGTGATTGAAGGTTCAGAAGGGGAAAAGGCAATTGATATCAGAAGCCTGCGTCAGAAAACAGGATATCTTACATTTGATCCGGGATTCGGGAATACGGGAACCTGCAAAAGTTCTATTACCTATATGGATGGGGAAAAAGGTATTTTAAGACACCGGGGCATCCCCATTGAGCAGCTGGCCGAGCACTCGACTTTTGTCGAAACAGCTTCCCTCTTAATCACAGGGTACCTTCCCACCAGAGAAGAATTGATCCGAACCAGCGTTTATTTGAATGATTTCTCGCCTTTGCATGAGAATATGAAGGCATTTTACCAGAATTATCCCGCCAAAGCCCACCCCATGGGAATCCTTTCCGCCATGGTCAATGCAATGAGAAGTTTTTATCCTGAACTGATTGATATTGAAGAGGATATGAACAAAACTTATCTTCGCCTGATCTCCAAAATCAGGACAATGTCGGCAATGGCTTACAAGATTTCATTGGGTGAAAAGGTGGTCTATCCAAGGCCGGATCTGTGTTATTGTGCTAATTTTTTAAACATGATGTTTGATAATGTGGTGGTTCCTTATCGCATAGATGATGATATGGTCAGGGCCTTAAATGTTTTCTGGATTCTTCATGCCGATCATGAGCAGAATTGTTCCACTACGGCGGTAAGGGTTGTGGGAAGCGGCAGAGTCAATATTTATTCAGCGATTTCAGCAGGAATATCAGCACTTTGGGGACCCCTGCATGGGGGAGCAAACCAGGCAGTGGTCAATATGCTCCAGGAAATTCATGATGACGGGATGACGATCAAGGAGTGCATCTCAAAAGCAAAAGATAAAAATGATCCTTTCCGGCTTTATGGATTTGGGCACAGGGTTTATAAGACGTATGATCCAAGGGCAAAAATCATGAAAAAGATGAGTGATATTCTGCTTGCGAAAATTAAAAGAAAAGATCCCTTGCTGGATATTGTCCAGAGGCTTGAGGAAGCCGCTTTAAAAGATTCGTATTTTAAAGACAAAAATCTTTACCCTAATGTAGATTTTTATTCCGGCATTGTATTGCGGGCCATGGGGATTCCCACCAAGATGTTTACGGTTATGTTTGCCATAGGCCGTCTGCCGGGATGGATTGCCCAGTGGA
>JAGLFI010000312.1 GCA_023144585.1 Desulfobacula sp.
GTGGACCCGCAAATGGTATCAAATATCTGATAATGAGGTGCATTGATTTTACACCATGCCTTTATTTCATCATAAAAGGCTGTATCCTGAGTGGTTTGGGCTACCACAACAGCATTCTCAAACCTAGGCAAAGTACAAAGCTGGGCCATGGTTGTGACGGTATGCCCTTTTCCTCCAGCATATCCTAAGAGGCCTATGACTTCCGGGTGTTTCTCATCCCCGATAATAAGAGTTGAATACCCTTTTTGGGCATATTTACTAATAATCACCTGTACCCTTACCACCCGGAGACATGTCGCATTAATCACTGTAAAACCGGCATTTTTAAGCGCTTTTTTATCCTCCGGTGGAACCCCGTGAGCCCGGATTAAGACAATACCGGTCCCTTTTTCAGGAATTTTATCAATCCTGAAAATTTTTTTTTCTTCAAGCATGGCCAAAACTTGAGAATTATGGATCAGAGAACCATAAGTATAAATCGGATCGGAAGACGAGTTGGATGCATCCAACACCATATCCACGGCACGCCGGACTCCCATGCAAAATCCAGCAGTTTGAGCGACAACTATCTTCATGAAAGATGAGTCAAAAGATCGACCAGGCTCTGAAACTCTGTTTTTGTTTTAAAATTAATTTCTATTTTACCTTTATTCCCGTTCATTTTAATCCTGACTTTTGATTTGATTCGACTGGAAAGGATTGAACAGGTCTCATCAAGAAATTGTTTTTCTTCGTCTGACATCTTGTTTTGAAGTTTTTGAGGTTCTTTTTTGGCTTTATTGACAAGCTTTTCTGTTTGCCTTACAGACAATTGCCTTTTACAGACTATTTTAAAAAGATAGATCTGGTTTTCTTGGGAACCTGCCCCTAAAAGGGCTCTCGCATGTCCCATGGATATTTTTTCAGCCAGCAGACTGTCTTTAATCTCCTGGGGAAGACTTCGAAGACGTAGCAGGTTGGCAATGGTAGAACGATTCTTTCCAATCTTTTCAGCCACTTTTGCCTGGGTATAGTGAAATTCATTAATCAACCGATGATATGCCTCTGCTTCTTCAAGAACGTTTAAATTTTCTCTTTGAATGTTTTCAATAATGGAAACTTCCAGCACCTGTTCATCGGTCAGGTCTTTTATGAACACCGGCACATGGGTCAAGTTGGTTTCCCTGGCGGCCCTAAGCCTTCTCTCTCCAGCTATCAATTCATAGGAATCATCAAGGTGCCTTACCAGTAAAGGCTGTAAAATGCCCTGCTGTGCAATAGAGTCCCTTAGCCTGTCAAGCTCCTCCCGATTGAATGCAGTTCTGGGCTGATACCTGTTAGGTGCAATATCCCCAATGGGACACATGAAAAAATCAGGACTACTCTCAAGAGTTTCAAAATCAGGGATCAGTGTTGAAAGCCCCCGTCCCAGTCCGGTGTTTCTCTTTTTCTTTTTCATCATCTTTTTACGTGTGACCTCCGGGTTACGTGTGACCTCCGGGTTAAAAGTTCCCTTGCAAAAGCAATATAGCTTTTTGATCCTTGTGA
>JAGLFI010000313.1 GCA_023144585.1 Desulfobacula sp.
AAAAAGAAAGATAAATCTTTTTATGAAGGCATCATCAAATCCCTGCAGTTTTACGTGGAAACACAGCTTCCTGTAACACTAGGCAGATTCAATGCACTAATGAACACCAGCAGTGCTGCAATAGATATTGATGATAATATGTTTCCAAGCTAAATAACTATAAATTTAAGTTATATTATTTTACAAATCTTTGCTTTGGATTTCAAGGCAGGGGTTTGTTATTCTCATTCATTTTCAAAGATGCTATAGTCATTCATCCCATATGATTTATTGCCGGGATTTAAAACAACTTTGAATGGAAAATGAAAATGAAAAATTTTAAGGCCAATGGACTGCCTCTGTTAATCGGAAGCCTTCCCATGGACAGCCATGAAGAAGCAACAAAACTTGTTCTCGATCACACACCTGATATCCCGCTTTGGGTACAATTGCCTCTTTATAAAAAAGAAGGCATGATCAACCAGTTTCTTCCCGGACTTCCCGGATTTACCAATGAAATTGAGAAAAGCCTGCTTGATACATCAAAACCTGAATTTGACGAAGAATTTCTTGCCTTTTTTGAGGAATATTTATCCATAACTGAATCCGGAGCAGATATTGGAACTTCAAGATTTGCACTTTCGGGGTCAAGGGGAAAAGGCTTTTTTGAATTCTTAAGACAGGTGGATGAAAAAGGGTCGCCTTTTATTGCCCTGAAAGGCCAGGTAACAGGCCCCATCACTTTTGGGACTGCGGTAAAAGACGAAAATGATAAAGATATTTTTTATAATGATCAATTAAAAGATGCCGCCATAAAAAAACTTGCCTTGAATGCCAGATGGCAGGCCAGGGAATTTTCAAAAAGAGGGGCCATTCCCATTATTTTTATTGATGAACCGGCATTGGCTGGATTCGGGACCTCTGCATATATTACCATTACCAAAGAGGATGTTATTCAAAGCATTGAAGAAATCATCCGGGCAATACATGCAGAGAACGGTCTGGCTGGTGTTCATGTCTGCGCCAACACAGAATGGGATATGCTTTTGGGCTCAAAGCTCGATATAATCAGCTTTGATGCATATTCCTTTTTTGATAGATTTATCCTTTATCCTGAAATGATCAAAGCCTACTTGGAACAGGGGAAACTTCTTGCCTGGGGAATTGTCCCGACATCCAAACCAGAGGTGATTACAGTACAAACCACCCAGGGACTTGTTCAACTGCTTCATGATCAGATGGATGAGTTATCGGGCAAAACAGGAATTGATAAAGAGACCATTATATCACAAGCCTTTATCACTCCCAGCTGCGGCACCGGTTCCCTTGATCTTGACTCGGCCAAAACCGTATTAAAA
>JAGLFI010000314.1 GCA_023144585.1 Desulfobacula sp.
AAAACCATTGCCATGACCATGCTGGGCCCGTGTGAACAATGTGCAAGCTCTGTCAGAAAAGCCCTTGAAAAAAAAGGATACCAGGTCACAGAGTTTTCTGCAGCCGGTGTGGGAGACCGGGCCATGGAAAATATGATTGCAGAAGGATTTTTTCAGGGAGTGATTGATCTGGCGCCAGGCGGGGTGGGGGAACACTATTTCGGATATATGCGGGACGGCGGCCCTGATCGTCTTGAATCTGCAGGGAAAATCGGAATTCCCCAGATTATATCTACCTGTTCGGTCAATCATATGACCCCTTCCAGGTCAAAATATAAAAAAGAGTTCCATGACAGGCGGAAATACGATCTTGATAAATTCAGGACCTGGCTTCGGCTTTCTCCTTCTGAACTCAAAGAGGTTGCCAATGAATTTGCCAGGAAACTCAATGGGACAAAAGCGCCGGTAAAACTCATGATTCCCACGCAGGGATGGTCATCTGTGGATTGCCCGGGCAATCCCACCTATGATCCGGAAGAAGACCGTATTTTTGTTAAAACTTTGAGGAGTAAACTTGATTCCAATATAGAAATTATTGAAGTCGATGCAAATATGGAAGATGATGTATTTAGTCAACAGGTAACCCAAACCGCATTGGAGCTTTTCTAATGGACGCATCTTTTGAAAAACGATTACTTGAAAGGATCAAACCTTTATACCAAAAGGGCCGTGACGGGGATTGGGACCCTGTCCTTCGCATGGTAAAGCTTTGCAAATATCTTCTGGAACATGAAAATGGGAATGAAGATATTGTCCTGCTTACAGCTTATCTCCACGATATAGGGTGGACAGCTGTTGATTTTTCCGATTTTAACAAGGCAACTCCCAAAGTGAAAAGCAATTCAAGCAGTTTGACCCTGCACATGGAACAGGGTGCTGTCATTGCAGGTAAGATTTTATCAGATTTTGAGGTTGATCCGGATAAGATCAAAGAGATTCAGAGTATCATTAAGGTTCATGATCTGCCTGAGACAGTGTTTAAAATGAACGATATATCAGCCACCCTGGTCGTGGAAGCGGACCGGCTGGACAGATACGGCAAGACGGGTCTTGCACGGTTTAAAACCATGTTCGGGGCAGATAAACTTAAAGGAGTTTATTGGGAAGAGGCTAGGCAATTAAGGCTCGACGGTCTCAAAGACTGGTTCAGAACAAAGACAGCCATCAAGTTATCTCAGAAACTGGCCACAGAAATGGGATTGTTTGATTAGAAATAAGACAAGGTAAAAATCCTACCCCGGAGGGGCAGGCTTTGGGTTAAGCCCAGAGGGCAT
>JAGLFI010000315.1 GCA_023144585.1 Desulfobacula sp.
TAACAAACCGGAATTAAGAGCAAAGGGAGATCTACGTCTTGAAACTATCCCACAGCCTTGTTTTCTGGCATAAAACAAAAAATAAATTTAGAAAATATAGAAACGGGTTTTCTCAAAACTATTTTTGAAAAAAATTCATAGTTTCTGCAAGAGGCTCAATAGAAAGGTGGTTATAAATTGGGTGCCCAGGATCTTACTCTTTTATCGCTTATGTCGTTATTCGTATTTCTTATCCCTATTTTCTATATCAACAGACGATTGAAATTTACAATAAACAAAACCATGTTCACCTCAATCATCAGGATGTGTGTTCAATTGGGTTTTGTCGGAATTTATCTCAAATATTTATTCAAATTTAATTCATCGGTTTTAAATACAATTTATCTTTTGATCATGGTATCCATTGCCTGTCAGTCCATCATACGGTCAAGCAACCTCAAGGTGAAACTTTTTTTTATCCCTGTCTTCTTTTCTTTACTTATTCCGTTCACCATTATTTTGATTTTTTTTAATGGCGTGGTGGTAAGAATTGACAACCTTTTTGAAGCAAAGTATATGATTCCCATCGGCGGTATGCTGCTTGGCAACTGCCTGCGAAGTATCATTATCTGCCTGAATAATTTTTATTCAAGCATTCAAAAGGATGAAAAAGTCTATCTGTATTCCATATCAATATTTAATAGCCGTATCCAGGCATTGAAACCCTATTTTACCCAGAGTTTTCTGGCAGCCATCACTCCGATCATAGCTTCCATGGCCACCATCGGCCTCGTCTCTTTGCCGGGTATGATGACCGGTCAGATCCTTGGCGGTTCCATTCCAATGGTGGCAATAAAATACCAGATTGCCATTATGCTCTCAATTTTCTACACAGAGTATTTCAGCACCATGCTGTCTATTTTATTTTCTTTAAAAGTAGGATTTAATGAACTTGATGTTCTGAATAAGGATATCTTTATCTCTAAAGCATAGAAAGTGGTTTAATTTAAATAAGCGGCTTATTATTATGATGCTTTTTCATTTGAGGAAGGCCAAAATAATTTCTTGACACTTTGTCGCAATAAAGCTATTTTGTTGAATATTTCAGGTGCTGCGAGGTGCAGTTAAAAGGGAATCCTGTGAAAATCAGGAACGGACCCGCCGCTGTGACCGGGGATGAACATTACATTGACCACTGTTAAATTAGCTTGTTTAACGGGAAGGTGTAACAAGTAAATTGATCCGGAAGCCAGAAAACCTGCCTGAATGTTTGATCGTGTTGCTTGCGAGGATGAGGGCAGATCAACAAAATGAGGATAAAAACGGTTCCCA
>JAGLFI010000032.1 GCA_023144585.1 Desulfobacula sp.
TCATCATAGCTGCCATTGTATGGCTGCTGCCAACATTTTTAAATTGCTGGCCCCATAAAAAGATTAATCTTGGACTGGATCTTCAAGGGGGGATGCATCTTGTACTTGAAGTTCAAAATATTAAAGCCGTTGAAGCAGAAGTAGAAAGAACCATTCAAGAAATTAAAAAACAGCTGAAAAAAGAAGGCGTGAAGCATCTGGGTATTTCCCGTCTTAAAGACAACTCTATTCTTGCAAAATTCCAAGGGGATGAAAACAAGTCCGGATTTGAAACTATTCTGTTCAAAAATTTTGAAAACCTCATCACTCAAAAACCACAATCAGATAACAATGGTATCACCTTTAAATTATCCCTGCCGGAAAAAGAGACGGATAATATTAAAAAAATGGCCACTGAGCAGGCGCTGGAAACCATTCGCAACAGAATTGATGAGTTTGGTGTAAGTGAGCCGGATATCAGAATACAGGGTGGAAACAGGATTCTGATACAGCTTCCAGGTATTAAGGACCCTGAAAGAGCAAAAGACCTGATCGGGAAAACAGCTCAATTAACATTTCAGCTCGTAGATGAGGATGCTGATGTTAATTCAGCCATCAATGGAACCCCTCCCGTCGGGGACGAGATACTCTATCAAAATAAATATAATCCAGGCTCAGGCACTTCAACTAAAATTCCTTTTTTGATCAAAAAAAGAGTCCTTCTGGATGGCAGCCTCTTAACCAATGCCAGGGTTGAATTTGACCAGTTTCAGCAAGCCCAAGTGGGTATTGAATTTAATAGAAAGGGTGCCAGAATTTTTGATCGTATCACCGGAGAAAATATCCACAAACGCCTTGCCATCGTACTTGATAATTCCGTATATTCTGCACCGGTCATTCAAGATAGAATTGCCGGAGGGAAAGCCGTGATAACCGGGAATTTTACTTTAAATGAAGCAAAGGATCTCGCCATTGCCTTGAGAGCAGGTTCTCTGCCTGCACCTGTCAAGATCATTGAAGAGCGCACGGTTGGTCCAACACTTGGTTCGGACTCCATCCGTACGGGCGTTATTTCTATGCTTGTCGGCGGAATTCTTGTGATCCTGTTAATGGCTGTGTACTATAAAAAGGCCGGTTTGATCGCTGATCTGGCACTGACCATTAATATTATTCTTATCGGAGGAGGACTGGCAGCATTCCAGGCCACCTTAACTTTGCCCGGAATTGCAGGTATCATTCTTACCATCGGCATGGCGGTTGATGCCAATGTTATTATTTTTGAAAGAATCAGAGAAGAACTGAGATCCGGTAAAACAGCCCTGGCATCTGTTATAGGGGGATTTGACAGAGCAACCATGACAATTCTTGATGCCAACGTGACTACCATTATTGCAGCCCTGGTTCTTTACCAATATGGTACAGGTCCGATTAAAGGCTTTGCCGTCACACTTTGTCTTGGTATTATTGCAAGTCTTTTTACAGCACTGGTTCTTTCAAAAAGCATTTTGATTTTTACTCTTAAACATAAAAAATCGTCAAAACTAAGCATATAAAGGAAATAAATAATGCAGATTATCAAGTCTGATATCAATATAGACTTTATTAGTAAACAAAAAATCGGATTTGCTTTATCACTTATCCTAATTCTTTTAAGTGTCGGGTCTCTTATTATTCATAAAGGATCTAACTATGGAATTGATTTTGTTGGCGGAACATTAATCCAGATCAAATTTTCCCAACAGGTCCCTGTCGGGAAAATACGATCCGGCCTTTCCAACATAGGCTTTAAGGATGCTTCAGTACAGAATTTCGGGCATGATATTGACCATGAATTTTTAATCCGGACAAGTAATTTAGAAATGACCCGCAAAGGATTGTCACAATCTATTTCCGAAGCAATCAAAGCATCCACCGGAATTGCTCCTGAAATCAGAAGAGTGGAGATGGTTGGACCCCAGGTTGGTGCGGATTTAAGGAAAAAAGCTCTTTTAGCCGTATTTTATTCTTTACTCTTTATTACCATATATATTTCAGGCAGATTCGAATTAAAATGGATGTTGTCAGGCATAACAGCCGGCTCGTTAATGACCGCTGTATATTTTTTGTCTGTATTTAATGTAGGTATTGCAGTTCTGATTACAGCAGCCTTAGTCATAACCCTGGCATTATTCTGGGTCTTACGACTTAAATATGCCATGGGTGCCATTGTTGCACTATTACACGATGTATTGATAACAGTGGGTATTTTTTCAATTTTAAATCTGGATTTTTCTTTGCCAATTATTGCAGCACTGTTGACCATCATCGGGTATTCATTAAATGATACCATTATTGTTTTTGACAGAATAAGGGAAAATATAAAGGGCGTAAAAACCATGGATACCTTTCCCGCTCTGCTTAACAAAAGTATTAATCAGACACTTTCAAGAACAATTTTAACATCAGTAACGACATTAGTCGTGCTGATTCCACTCTATTTTCTTGGGGGTGAGATTATTCACAACTTTGCATTTGCAATGATTATTGGTGTCATTATTGGGACATATTCTTCCATATTTATAGCCAGTCCGATTGTTCTTGCTGCTAGCAAAAGGTAATTTTATGCCTGGTTTGAAAAACCATTTATATAAAACTATTTTTCTTCTCATCTTATCGTTATTTTTTGTTTCCTGTAGCTCCATGGATTATTTTAAAGGTTCGACAGGAAACAATGAAGAGAAAATATCTGATCAGATAAAGATAGCAGGACTGGAATCGGAGCTAACTGATATTAAAAACAATCAAGCAGATTTAAACCTTCAAATGAAAGATAAGGACACCGCTATACAGGAACTTCAGGGCAACATTCGTAAATTAAAAAAAAAAATCTCCGTCCTTGAAAAAACCAAAACAGCCGTAGAACCTGTTCGAAAAAAAAAAGAAGTTACAACGCCTGCTATTCTCTATAAAAAAGCAAGAAATCTTTTAATTGAAAACAATTTCAAGGATGCTGCCGACCTGTTCACTAAGTTTATTAGAACCTATCCTCAAAACGCCCTTGCAGACAATGCCGCATACTGGCTGGGTGAATGTCACTATTCCATGGGGGATTATAAAAAAGCAATCCTTGTATTCAAGGATTTGACCAAAAAATATCCAAAATCAGAAAAAGTTCCGGATGCAATTTTAAAACTGGGCTATTCATATCTGTCTTTAGATGATTCTAACCGGGCACATCATTATTTAACAAAAGTGATAAAAAAATATCCTTTTTCACCGTCAGCAGACAAAGCTCAACAAAAACTGAGGAGTTTTGAATAATACCCATTTTAAGAATGCATGATTCTTTTGAAAAATATTTACCCTGGTTTATTCTAAGGGAAGTTCCATTTCTGGGTAATACTATGTATAAGAAATTGATTGATCAATTTCATTTGCCTGAAAATATTTTAAAGGCTTCTGAAACCCAGCTTGGAAGGGTTGATAAAATTTCTAAAAAAATAATAAAAGGCATCACAAATCACAAAGCCTTTCAAGATAAAGCCAAAAAAGAATTAGATCTGATTTTTAAAAAAAATATTAAAATAATAACAATGACCGATTCTTCTTATCCTGTTTTATTAAAGCAGATTATAGACCCGCCCCCCTTTTTAACCTACCTGGGTCAACTGGATAATAGTTCCCCCTGTATATCTGTCATTGGCTCAAGGACTGCGACTTCATATGGATTGAGTACTTCAGAAAACCTTTCATATAAACTGGCTAAAAAAGGGTTTCAAATTGTCAGCGGCATGGCAAGAGGGATTGATGCCATGGCACATAAAGGTGCCTTAAAAGCCCAGGGGAAGACCATTGCAGTAATGGGTTCCGGATTGAATAAAATATATCCCAGAGAGAATACGCGTCTGTTTAAAACAATTGCACAAAAAGGAATAGTTTTTTCAGAATTTAAGGTCAATACCGATCCATTCCCTTCAAATTTTCCCATTCGAAACCGAATTATTGCAGGACTATCCTGTGGAAGCATTGTTGTTGAAGCAGCAAAAAGAAGTGGTTCACTCATCACTGCCCGACTGGCCGCTGAATATAACCGCGAAGTATTTGCCGTTCCCGGAAGTATAAAATCAAAAAAAAGCGAGGGAACACATTCTCTGCTGAAACAAGGTGCCAGGCTTGTGGAAAATGAAATGGATATCATTGATGAACTCCACCATTTTATTCATGAAAAAAAAGAAATCCACCAAGAAGTATCTTCACAGTCTTTACAATCTGCACAAAAGCAAAATTTCACCCATTATAAAAATTCGCACCTCAATACATATAAAATTAAACCTTTTTTAGAACCCTACCCTGTCCATATTGATGTCTTGATTGAAAAAAGCAAGATGGAGTGTTCACAAGTCACATCCCAGTTACTGGATCTGGAACTGGAGGGCATTGTGATCCGCCATCAGAATAATTACTATTCAATTTCGGAGGAAACCCATTGACAAAACCCCTCATCATCGTCGAGTCCCCAACAAAAATAAAGACATTAAAAAAATACGTGGGAAAACAATTCAATATCGCTGCAAGTGCCGGTCATATCAGGGATCTTCCCATTAAAACACTTGGGATTGATATTGATAAAAAATTTAAGGCCAAATATGTCAACATAAAAGATAAATCCAAAGTTATTGTTAATTTAAAAAAACTGGCCAAAAATACAAATGAAATTTATCTGGCTCCTGACCCGGATCGTGAGGGAGAAGCCATTGCATTCCATATTATGGATATCTTAAAGAAAAAAGACCGAGTTTTTCATCGTATTCTTATCCATGAATTAACAAAAAAGGGCATTCAAGAGGCGTTACAACACCCCTTGACACCAGATGTGCATAAATATGATGCTCAACAGGCAAGAAGAAAACTTGACAGACTTGTCGGTTATCAGATATCGCCGCTTTTGTGGCAGAAAGTCCAGAGAGGATTAAGTGCAGGAAGGGTTCAATCTGTTGCGGTAAAGATTATTTGTAACAGGGAAAGAGAAATGCGAAAATTTGTTACCCAGGAATTCTGGACTATCACAGCAGATCTTCTTGCGCAGTTTCCTCCTGGTTTTAATGCCGGTCTCATTAAAATTGATACTGAAAAGGTAAAGATTGATAATGAAAAACAGGCCTCTAAAATTGTAAAAAGCCTTGAAAAAGAAGACTTTATTGTTCACCAAATCAAGACCAAAACAATAAAAAGAAATCCTTCACCCCCCTATATTACCAGTAAACTTCAACAGGATGCCATTAATCGCCTTAGATTTTCTGCAAAAAAAACCATGATGGTTGCCCAACGGCTTTATGAAGGCATCGAAATTGGAACAGGCGGACCTGAAGGACTGATCACTTATATGCGCTCGGATTCAACCAGAATTGCACCGGATGCAGCCCAAGAGGCACAACAATTTATTTCCCAAAACATTGGAAGTGAATTTGCATTAAGCAAACCGCGCTTCTTTAAAAACAAAAAAAAGGTGCAGGATGCCCATGAGGCGATCCGGCCTACCTCGGTTTTTCATACACCGGATAAAATCAAAAATTTTTTATCCCCTGATCAATTCAAACTCTATGATCTGATATGGAAACGATTTGTTGCATCACAAATGGCCCAGGCAATGATTGATCAAAAAACAATTTTAATTCAGGCAAGTCCAAAATATCTATTTTCAGTGAGTGGTTCAACCGTAAAGTTCCCAGGATACATGACTCTTTTTTCACAAACCCGGGAGTTAACTGAAAAAGATAGTCAACCACTGCCGGAAGTAAAGGAAGGGACACCTCTTAAAACCTTAAAAATTATTCCCAAACAGCACTTTACAAAACCACCGCCACGCTTTTCCGAGGCAACGCTTGTTAAAGAACTTGAAAAAAACGGTATCGGGCGCCCCAGCACCTATGCCGCAATTCTTACAGTGATCCGGGACAAAGGATATGTTGACCTTATAAAACGCTACTTTGTTCCAAGTGAACTCGGATTTATTGTAAATGACTTGCTGGTCTCCTGTTTCCCCAATATTTTAAATATCTCGTTTACAGCCCAGATGGAAAATAATCTTGATGATGTCGAAAAAGGCAGTTTAGAAGAAGTCCAGTTGTTAACCGATTTTTATTCCTCATTTAAAAAGAGTCTGGACGCTGCAAGCGAAGATATGATCAGTGTAAAAGGTGTCGGCGTTCCAACCGAGTTAGCCTGTCCCTCCTGTGGGAAACAATTAAATATAAAAATTGGCAGAAACGGACATTTTCTTGCCTGTACCGGATATCCCGAATGTTCATTTACCAGCAATTATCTTCGAGATGAAAAAGGCGGAGTTTCCATTGTTGAAAAAATCATAGATAACACCAAGGTCAAAGACTGTATTAAATGCGGCAAGCCCATGGTTCAAAAAGAGGGCCGTTTCGGCCTGTTCCTCGCCTGTACCGGATACCCCGACTGCAAGCATACTGAATCAGTCAATGGCGAACAAAGCGGTAAAGATATCGGCGTAAAATGTCCTGAAACCAATTGTTCAGGAACAATTATTGAGAGGAAATCAAGAAGAGGAAAAATCTTTTTCGGATGTTCAAACTACCCAAACTGCACATTTGCATCATGGGACAAACCCGTTGATAGACCCTGCCCTGATTGCAATTCACCCTATCTTGTTGAAAAAGAGACCAAAAGGGAAGGGAAATTTTTAAAATGTCCTAACAGGGAGTGTAGTTTCAAAGAGCATCTATAAAATTGTTAAACTGCATTATTATTCATTAACCCTTTCAACATATTCCCGGGTTCTGGTATCAATTTTTACCATTTGGCCTTCATCTATAAAAAGCGGAACCTGAACTTCAAATCCTGTTTCAAGCGTCGCAGGCTTTGTGCTTCCAGTGGCAGTATCACCTTTTGCCCAGGGTTCTGATTTGACAACTTTAAGATTAATAAAATTGGGCAGTGTCACAGCAATGGGCTGACCATTGAACAAGAGAATTGTGCAAACTATATTATCCTTTAACAGGTCTATTACATCCCCTAATTGATCTTTGCTAAGAAAATATTGTTCATAATTGGATGTATTCATAAAACAACAGCTGTCTTTATCAGAATAAAGATATTCCATTTCCTGTTCATCAAGATCAGCTCTTTTAAACTTGTCACCGGATCGATATGTCCGTTCGAACTGGCGTCCAGTGATCATATTTTTTAATTTGCATTTATAAAGAGATTGGCCTTTCCCGGGTTTTTTAAATTCAAAGCTAATAATAATATAAGGTTCACCATCTATTTCAAATTTCAAACCCTTTCTCAAATCACTTGCTAAATACATGTAATACTCCTAAATTTATCTTTCAAGAATAACAATTTTTATCACTATCTCCCTTTTAATCATATTAAGGGTAAATTGGCAACCTTCAGGGGGGAGGAAATAGAGATACTTGTTAATCTCCATTGCTTTTTTTTTATGAAAGTGCATGGTAATAGAGTGGAAAAAAATGAAATGAAAAAAAAGAGTAGGCTCAGGTTATTATGGTATTATGCCATTGGCGTGATTGCGGTCTGGTCTTTGTTTACAGGTCTGTCTTTGTTATGGCACCATAAAACAACGCACGCCAATGCACTGGACGCCGCTAGAATAGAAGCAAAAGAAACATTCCTGAACCATGTCATTTATAGAAGCTGGAATGCCGGTCACGGAGGACTTTATGCTCGGATTACAAAAAAGACACAGACCAACCCATATCTTGATGTACCCGAGCGTGATATTCAGACACCCTCCGGTGTAAAGCTCACTAAAATCAACCCTGCTTTTATGACACGCCAGGTAAATGAAATGGCCTTTGAAAAATTCGGATATATCGGTCATATCACCAGCCTCAACCCCATTCGACCTGAAAACAAACCAGATGCCTGGGAAACTTTTGCATTGAAAAAATTTGAACAGGGCAAAGATGAGGTCAGTTCCCTTGAAATGATTAATACAGAGGAATATATGAGATTAATGCGCCCTTTGATCACTGAAAAAGGATGCCTGAAATGCCATGCAAAACAAGGATATAAAGAAGGGGATATCAGAGGCGGTATCAGCGTTGCCGTCCCAATGAAACCACACTTTGCCATTAAAAAGGTAAATTTCAAAAGCCTTGTCCTGATATATTGTTCCCTCTGGCTGACAGGGCTTATCGGGACATTTTTTTTCTTTTTAATTTTAAACCGGCAGGTTCAAAAACGACTGAACGTTGAAGAAGAACTGCGTCACCATGAAAAGCTGGAAGGTGTGATAGAAATGGCCCGGGCAGTCTGTCACGAACTGAACCAGCCCTTGCAAACGATCCTGGGAAATTCAGAAATCATTCTGCTGGAGGATAAGGGCAGGCAGATCCATTCAAACCGGGTTAAACTGATCAAGGAACAGGCTGAGCGAATGGGAGAGATGACCAGAAAACTGATAAAAATAGCCAGTTATGAAATAAAAGATATGCCCCAGGGCAAAGTCATCGACATTGAAAAATCATCCCATTGAACCCGTATTTATGATGATTTCGCTTTCCCGCTCATACCAAAGTATATTGCTGTTAACACAATCATTACTCCCGTCCATCCTGCTATCCCTGTCTGCCTGTTAAAAAATACAACATCCCAGACAAAAGAAAATGCCGGTTGTAACAAGAAAATCAGGCCTGCATAAGATGCTTTGATCTTTGGCAGGGCATTGGAAATTATCACCCATGCAGCGAACTGAATAAAAAGCCCCAGACAGATCAATGATACCAGGGTTGTCATATCTGGGATACCAAAAGACTCGTTTGAAGCACAAATCTTGCCGTCTAAAAAAAATGAACTGGCCACGGATAAAAGCATAAGATAATAAAACAGGAAAAAGTCCTTTTCATCGGATTGAAGCTGCCGCAATAATAGCAAAAACATACTGTAAAATACTGCTGTTGCGATTCCAAAAACAAGTCCCATAACATAGTCCCGGCATATCGACACCAACGATAAAAAACAGCCCGAAAAATACCAATAGCAAGGATAAAACAAACTTTACGCCAATTTTCTCTTTAAATACGAAAAACCCGACAATGGAAAGAACAAAGACCTGGCAATTGCCTAGTATGGTGGCAAGCCCCGGACCGACATATTGAATACTCAAATGCCAGGCCCAAAGATCAAGAGCAAATAAAAGACCGCACACAACAGCAAGTAGATTCTTTTGCAAACTCCTTTTTTTAAATTCTTTTTTGACAATACAGGCACAAATAAGAAAAAAACTGCCAAACAAGACCCTGTAAAAGGCTGACACCGAAGAAGAGACATGGGATGTTTCTACCAGTATACTGGAAAAGCTGATGATAAGTGCACCCATAATGAGTGCAGGAACAGGCTGGAAAAGCTTTTTTCTGTTCAATATTCTATAATCCTTCAGTGATGTCCGGTTAAGTTTTT
>JAGLFI010000033.1 GCA_023144585.1 Desulfobacula sp.
GAAGAGACAATCCACCAGGCCTCCATGTTCTGCCAGCCCTGGGACAGCAATTCTCCCCAGGAAGGTGTCGGAGCCGGCAGCCCAAATCCCAGATAATCAAGGGAGGTTAAAGCGACAATTCCTCCGGAAATGGCAAAGGGGGCATAGGTCACGATCACGGAAATGGTGTTGGGGATAATATGCTTCAATATGATTCTGGCATGGGATGCTCCAAGGGACCGCACCGCCAGGATATATTCCCTTTCTTTTTCTTTATAGGTCATGGTTCGCATGACCCAGGTAATGCCGATCCACCCGAAAAATGCCATGATCAAAAGCAGAATCATGAAATTAGGAATCATAATGGAGGCAATGATAATAATCACATATAAAAACGGGATATTATTCCAGATTTCAATAATTCGCTGGAAGATTAAATCAAATTTCCCCCCGAAATATCCCATGGAACAGCCAATAGTAATACCGACACTATAGCTCATGATCAACAGGACAAAGGAAAAAATAATGGCGGTCCGAAAGCCGTAGACTAAGCGGGCAAGTATATCTCTTCCCACATTGTCGGTTCCCAAAAAATGCTTTTCTTTCAATGAGGGGGGGAACGGTGGATAAGAATTGACCTTGAGATCATTCTCATAAGGGTTATAGGGAATCGGCGGCATGATGATAAAATCGGATGATTCTTCTTTTTGAAATTTCTTTTTAAGATCCCTGTAATTGGTTTCATACTCATAGCCAAGGTTAAAGACAGAGCCCGGGATCATCCTTGTATACGTCGGCAAATAAAGCTTGCCGTTATAATAGACCAGCAATGCTCGTGAGTTGATAAAGGCCTCAGCAAAAAAAGAGATAAAAATCATGACAAAAAGAAGTATAAATGACCAGAATCCTCTTTTGATGGAGGCAAACCGCTTGATCTTTTTTATGGTGACAGGATTTAAGGATATCATTTAAATCTCACTCGGGGATCGACAAGGGCAACGCAAATGTCAGATAGAATATTACCAATCATGAACAAGAGGGAGGAAATAACAAGGATACCCATCACCACCGGATAATCCCGGTCAAGGATGGATTCATATCCCAAAAGTCCCATTCCGTTGATATTGAATACTTTTTCAATCAAAAAAGATCCCATTAAAAGAATGGAAATATTATTCCCAAAGCTGGTTGCCAAAGGAATCAGGCTGTTTTGCATGGCATGATTCAGTACGGCCTTTTTAAAGGGAAGTCCTTTTGCAATGGCTGTTCTAACATAATCGGAAGACAGATTGTCCATCAGGGTATTTTTCATCAAGAGCGTCATCACGGTAAAAGAACCAATGACATAGGAAAACAAGGGTAAAATGGTATGCCAGGCAATATCCAGAATTTTTTCAAACAGATTCATCTCTTCAAACAATTCAGATACGAGCCCACCCAAAGGGAACAAATCAAAATTGGATGCAAACAAAACCAGCATGAGCACACCTGCCACCCATCCGGGAATGGCATAACCCGTAAAAATAATGATAGATGTGATATTATCAAATCCGGTTTTATGCCGGATGGCCTTTGCCATGCCAAGGGGAATGCAGACCCCGTAAATCATAATCAGACTTAAAATCCCAAAATAAAGGGAGGTGGGAATTCGTTCTTTTATCATATCCCAGACCGGATCATAATATCGTGTGGATTGACCCAGATCTCCTTTTAATACTCTGCCTAACCAGGTAAAATAGCTGGTTAATATGGGCTTATCAAACCCGTAGTATTCTTTTAATTTTTGGATTTGTTCTTCAGAAAGGGGTTGGTCACTGCCCGGGCCTGCCATGGAAGATGAATCTGAGCCACCGTGGCCTGTCTGCATGGCCTTTGTGTCGGATATGATCCTTTCAATGGGACCTCCGGGTACAAAACGAGTGATGGTAAAGACCATAATAGTGATACCGATGAATGTCGGTATCACTAAAAGCAATCGTCTTATGAAATATGCAGTCATGACATTGTTTTATAAACTGATTCAAGTGCCTTATCAAGATTTTCAGGTTTTGTGCCGCCGGCCTGGGCCATATCAGGACGACCGCCGCCGCCGCCGCCCACTATCTTTGCAGCATTCTTTACAATATCGCCTGCTTGATACTCTTTTATCAAATCCTGGGTCACAATAGAAATCAATAAGGCTTTCCCATTGGATTCAGCGCCAAGAAGGATGACCCCGGAGCCAATTTTTGTCTTAAATTTATCAGCCAGATCTCTTAATTGGGAGGGATTTTCAATCTCCACCCGTTTTGAAATAACTTTAACCCCGTTGATTTGTCTGATGGTATCATCAATGTTTTCAATAGATTTTGACGCCATTTTTGCTTTTAAGGCTTCAAGCTCTTTTTCAAGGTTTTTCTTATCCTTTAATACTGCTTCAATTTTTAAGACCACATCCTCTTTGGCCCCTTTTAACAGACCGGCAGCAGAATCAATCAGATACTGATCCTTGTGAACATAATCCAATGCAGCCTGGCCGGTGACAGCTTCAATTCTTCGGACGCCCGAGGCGATCCCGCCTTC
Organism: Desulfobacula sp.; assembly: GCA_023144585.1. Taxonomy (GTDB): domain Bacteria; phylum Desulfobacterota; class Desulfobacteria; order Desulfobacterales; family Desulfobacteraceae; genus Desulfobacula. The sequence continues at coordinate 2,542 of JAGLFI010000033.1, forward strand.
TGACAGAATTCTAAACAGCCCGATATCACCGGATTGTTTTGTATGGGTTCCCCCGCAAAGCTCCTGAGAAAATGAGCCCTGGGATACCACCCTTACCACATCCCCGTATTTTTCTTCAAAAAGGGCGGTGGCACCTGCTTTGACCGCCTCATCCATGTCCATCTCTTTGGTTTCAACTGGATGATTTTCACGAATTCTTAAATTGATCTCATTTTCAATGTTCTGAAATTCTTTAGTGGAAATAGACGAAAAATGAGTGAAATCAAATCTTAATCTCGTATCCGTCACAAGGGACCCTGCTTGTTTAATATGATCCCCCAGAACTTTTCTCAGGGCCGAGTGAAGAATATGAGTGGCCGTATGGTTTACGGCTGTATTTTGTCTTTTGGATGCATCAACCTTGAGGGTAAATATATCCCCTTTTTCAGCCTGGCCTTTTTCGACCACGCCTTTATGAATGACAAGCCCTGTGGGATCTTTTACCGTATCCGTGATGGTAATGACACAATTTTCATTTTCAAATCCTCCTGCATCTCCTGCCTGGCCTCCGGATTCTGCATAAAAAACTGTGGATGCAGTTACAATTTCAATGGTATCGCCCTGTCTGGCCGTTTCAATTTCTTTATCATCCTGAACAATGATGAGGACATCAGATGTCCCTTCAATAGTGTCATAACCTTCAAAAGAAGTCTTTACCCCTTTTGATGTCAGGGCTTTGTAGGCAACGCCCACGCCTGCGAATTTTTTAGTGGATTTTGACCTTGCCTTTTGTTCTGCCATAGCCTTGTCAAAGCCATCTATATCCAGATCAATCTCCATCTCCTTGACATGATCGACAATGATGTCCACAGGAAATCCGAAAGTATCGTAGAGTTTAAAAATCACATCTCCGGGGATCATGGACTTGTTTTGTGATTTTATCCCGTCAATAGTGACCTCTAAAAGTTTCATCCCGGTATCAAGGGTTTCAAGAAACTTTTCCTCTTCATTCTTCACCACATTCAAAATAAAAGCAGCCGAGTCTTTAAGCTCGGGATAGGCCTCATCCATAATTGTAAAAACCGTTTGGACTGTCTCATGCAGAAACGGTTTGACAAGTCCTATACTTCTTCCATACCGGATGGCCCGCCTCATGATGCGGCGCAGCACATATCCGCGTCCTTCATTAGACGGCAGCACCCCGTCACAAATCAAAAAGGCTGCTGCCCGTGAATGATCGGCAATGACTTTCATGGCCACTTCCACCAGATCTGATTCATGCCGTTTTTTATTGGAAAGCTCCCCTACTTTTTCCATGATGGGAACAAAAAGATCCGTGTCATAATTTGTGGGGACCCCCTGAAGCACGGAGATCACTCTTTCAAGACCCAGGCCTGTATCAATACTGGGTTTTGGCAAGGGGGTCATATTGCCCTGTTCGTCTTTTTCGAACTGCATAAAGACAAGGTTCCATAACTCCAGCCACCGGTCACAGTCACACCCCACCGCACATTCTTTCCTGTCACAGCCAAACTCCGGGCCGCGGTCAATATGAATTTCGCTGCAGGGTCCGCAAGGCCCAGTGTCTCCCATGGACCAGAAGTTATCCTCTTCACCCAGCCTTACAATTCTTTGTTCCGGTACACCCACCTGATCCCGCCAGATATTATAGGCTTCATCATCTTCATGAAAAACAGATACCCAGAGTTTTTCCTCATCAAATCCATAGCCGTTGGTAAGAAGATCCCAGGCAAAATCAATGGCCTTTTCCTTGAAATAATTACCAAAAGAAAAATTTCCCATCATTTCAAAAAAAGTATGATGCCTTGCCGTATACCCGACATTTTCAAGATCATTATGTTTTCCACCGGCCCTGACACATTTTTGTGAGGTTACCGCCATGGAATAATCCCTTCTTTCATCTCCTGTGAACACACGTTTAAACTGGACCATTCCGGCATTTACAAACAAAAGGGTCGGGTCATCCTGGGGTACAAGGGAAGAAGATCTTACCTGCTGATGATTGTGCTTTCTAAAATATTCGATAAAAATCTTTCTGGCATCATTGCCTGTCATATCACAACTCCTAATTCACTAATCCATTATGCCCTGATTTCATTTAACCTTTGGCTTCTTTATTATTATCACTGCTGCCGGATGCTGAAATTCCAAGCTTCTCACGGACTTGATTTTCAATTTTCCCAAAAATATCCGGGTTGTCAATTAAAAAGAGTTTTACATTTTCTCTTCCCTGACCGATTCTCTCACCTTCAAATGAATACCATGATCCGCTCTTGTCAACAATCTCAAGTTCAGCACCCATATCTAAGAGATCTCCTGTTCTTGAAATACCTTCCCCGTACATGAGATCAAATTCCACAGTTTTGAACGGGGGGGCCAGTTTGTTTTTCACAACCTTCACCTTGGTGCGGTTCCCGATAATATCCTGGCCTTCTTTTATGGGAGCAGCTCTTCTGATTTCAAGACGCATGGAGGCATAGAATTTCAAGGCATTACCACCCGTTGTGGTTTCAGGGTTGCCATAGACCACACCGATTTTCATCCGGATCTGGTTGATAAAAATGATGGTGGTATTGGTTTTGCCGATGGTGCCTGCAAGCTTTCGTAAAGCCTGGGACATGAGTCGTGCCTGGAGTCCCATGTGGGAATCTCCCATGTCTCCTTCAATTTCAGCCCTTGGCACAAGGGCCGCCACAGAGTCTACAACCAGGATATCAACACCCCCGCTTCTGATCAGCATATCCGCGATTTCAAGGGCCTGCTCCCCTGTATCGGGCTGGGACACCAAAAGTTCATCACAATCCACTCCAAGCCGCTTGGCATACGCCACATCCAGGGCATGCTCGGCGTCGACAAAGGCGGCAATTCCGTCATCCTTTTGTGCCTGGGCAACTGCATGGAGTGCCAGGGTTGTCTTTCCAGAAGATTCAGGACCATAAATCTCAATTACCCTGCCCCGTGGATATCCACCTACCCCAAGGGCTTTATCCAGGGCAAGGGAACCTGTTCGTATAACAGGAACGGCTTCAATCTCCCTGCCGCCCAGTTTCATGATAGATCCTTTGCCGAATTGACGCTCGATCTGGCTCATTGCCGTTTTTACAGCCTTTTCTTTTTCCGAATTATTCTCCATCCCTTTTCTCCTAAAATATACCCGATCAATATAGAATTCTTAACACAACTGCAGAAAAAATACCTGCCATAATATCATCTAAAACCACCCCTGCACCCCCTGAAAAATTATTTTCAAAATATCTTACCGGTGCACATTTTACAATGTCAAAAAATCTGAATATAAAAAACCCCGCAGCAAGTGTATAAATATTAACGGGAACCATTGACATTGTTACCACATATCCTGCAATTTCATCAATAACAATACAGCCGGGATCTTTTTCCCCCAATATCTTTTCAGCCTGATCTGCAAAATAAATGGCAGCAAGGATTAAGCCTGTAATATAAATTCCATAAAAAGATGAAGGAATGATTAAAAAAACAAGGGCAAAAGGAATCGCTGTAATCGTTCCAAACGTACCGGGTGCAAAAGGGATTTTGCCTGAAAAAAATCCTGTGGCAAAAAACATTATGAATTTCTGATTTAAGGTCATTTTGCAGTTCTATATTCTGTATCAGTCCCTGTCAAGAAGATTGGGTCCGGTGGGTTGGATATGAGAATTGGTATCAGATAAAATTTGGTTATAAACATCTTTTAACGGGATTTTTTTTTCTATTGCTATCCTTTTTGCCACATCATACTCAGGAACAAACTGGACGGTGTTGTCGGGATTGGTGATTTTTTTTACCTGCAACTTTCCAAATACAGTTTTGACAAATACCTTTTCTCTTAAAAGAAAAAATCGTTCACATTCATGATATCTCACACCAATGGATGTGGTCTGGCTAAGTATAATGTGAATAATATTATCCAAATCTTCTTTGCGGCACATCACCTCAATTTGAATCCCGGGCCTGTTTTTTTTCATCTGCACTGGAACATAACAGACATCAAGCGCCTTATTCTCAAACAAGGTTTCCATTAAAAACCCTGAGATTTCAGGACTCATGTCATCTACATTGGTTTTAACAACATGAATGGTTTCTTTTTGAATAGCTGTTCCATTTTCCTTTTGATCTGCACTTTCTTCTCCCAGAATAATACGCAGCAGATTGGGGAGAGTGGAACCGGTATCTCTTTTCCCTGAACCATAGCCGACCTTTTGGATGATCATTTCCGGCAATCCCCCGAAAGAGGAGGCAAGGGTGGTAATAATGGCTGCCCCTGTTGGCGTAACAATCTCTGTTGTTGCATCGGACGGTTTGACAGGAATATCTTTCAAAATTGCCACAGTTGCCGGAACCGGAACCGGGATTTTTCCATGGGAGCACGTCACAAATCCTGATCCCAAAGGAATTGGGGAAGCATATACCTTTTTAATACCAAGATACTCCACACACAAAAAAGATCCAATGATATCCACAATGGAATCAATACCGCCGATTTCATGGAAATGAATTGTTTCAATATCTTTTCCATGAATTGCCGACTCAACCCGGGCTATTTTTTTAAAAGCTAACAGACTGTTCTTCTTCACCTTTTCAGACAAAGAACTATTTTTAATCAAGGCCTTAATTTCTTTGTAGTTTCTTGACAAATTATCTTCATCAATAAGGTACACCACTATATCCGTTGCCTTTAAATGGTGCTCATACACAATGCTTGTCTTTAATTGGAATCCTTCTAAAACACCTGTCAGTTTCTCTTTTAACCAGTCAACAGGTACGCCAAGGTCAATCAGGGCCCCAAGGGTCATATCTCCACTGATACCGGAAAACATGTCAACATATGCGATCATCTATTATATTTCTCCTGCTGCATGAGCCTTCAAAATCTCAAGTACCAGATTTGCAGAATTCTCCATATCCTTGATGGCAATGGATTCATTTAAGGTGTGAACATCGGTCATGCCGGTTCCAAGGACACCAGCAACAATACCTTTGCCAAACAATATATTTGCATCTGCACCACCGCCAATGGTCTTGCTTGCCAGAGCAATACCAAGATTGCCTGCAGCCTTCCTGGCAAGTTTAATGGCCTTGTGATCTTCAGAAATATTTGTATTGGGGAAATCATTCTCAACAATGGCTTCTATCCTGGGAAGATCTGAATTGCCTTTAAACTTTTCTGCTACAGCCTGAAACTTATTTACGATATTTTCCGTAATCATTTTTAATTTATCAACATCATGGCTTCTTGCTTCCCCGTGGATTTCAACAAATTCAGGAACAATATTGGTGGCAACCCCGCCTTTAATAATACCAAAATTACAAGTGCTCTCTTCGTCAATCCGGCCCAAATTAAGCTGGGAAATGGCCTTAGATGCGACCATAATTGCATTGATCCCGTTTTCGGGCGCTGCACCTGCATGGGCTGCCTTACCATATATTTTTATCGTAATTTTGTTAGCAGCAGGTGCTTTTGTAACAATCCCCTGTGTATCGGTTGAATCAAGAATATAACCAAATTTTGAATCCATTAAGGAATAATCAAAATATTTTGCCCCTAAAAGACCGATTTCTTCACAGACCGTAAAAATAATCTCAACCGGCGGGTAATCTATTTTGTTTTCAAGAATTACATCCATAACTTCAAGAATAATGGCAAGGGCAGATTGGTCATCTACATCCAGGATAGTAGTTCCGTCACTTCTGAAAATACCATCCTCGAACTGAACTTTTATACCTTTTCCTGGACCAACAGTATCCATGTGACCACATAAAAATATGGGTTCTGCATCAACCGTCCCTTTAAACTTGGCCACAAGATTAGAGCAATTACCACCCACCTGTTCCCCGGCTGTGTCATAACAGATAGTTGCACCCATTGCAGTTAATATTTTTTCAAGTTCCAAAGCAACATCCTTCTCTTGATGGGAGAGAGAATCAATTTCAACAAACGCCTTGAAGCGTTGAGCCAGTCTCTGTAAATTTATCATTTGTTTTTCCTTTACTTAGCGCCATTTAACACCATGGTATATTCTGCATTTTCTTGAATTTTGGATCTGCTTACATAATCGACATGAAATTCACCGTTTACATATAATTCAGTCTGATCACAATAATGTTTACTTGCAGGGATGCCTGAATTTCCGGTTGGGATAACTGAGAATGATTTATCCCATTGTAAAGTATCATAAACATGTCTCTGGGATGGACCATAGTTTACTTTAAAAGGTTTCAAAAATGTATATGCATGCATAGTATGAAGGCTGCCTCCAAGTTCATAGGGGCCTTTATTTAATTTAAAAACCATATCGAGAATTTTTACTGATCATAGAGGATGCTGCAATGTCAAAGTATGCATTTTACCCCATTCCCACATTATTAACGGAAGAGCCAAATTCTTTTTTAAGTTTGGCTATACTGTCTGAAAAACTTTTTTGAACAACATCACTAAACGTCTCTTTTTTATCAGTATTTATATCATCAAACCACTGAGACTCTGTATTCCATATTTGCTCAACAGCGAATCCGGCAACAGACTTATTTTTAATATATCCTTTATACAATTCTTCTCCCATTTGATCCTTAAAAGTATTTTCAATAAAGCAAAGTTGGAAATTTTCAAAAATAGCTGCTGCGCTACTTCCCGCATCCATTGAAAGATCCCAGGTTTTAAGGATTGCAAGTGCATTTTTTTCAAGCTCAGTTAAATTAAAATTTTTCTCTGTCTCAATAATAATTTCTTTTATTAAAAATTCAGAAAACTTTGATTTCATATCAAGTGAGCCTCTTGCAGAAACTATGGAT
>JAGLFI010000034.1 GCA_023144585.1 Desulfobacula sp.
TTGAAGAAACAGATAACTGGGCATCGTTTAACGGGAAACGGGCCGTCATAATAGAAGTCTATCGGGTGGGTGACCAGACCCCTACCCAGGTAGCCACCTCCGGAAAAGCGGTTGTAAGGCGTATTAATGGCTCTCTGCCTGATGGGGTAAGCCTGGCTGTTTTACGGGATCTTTCCAAAATATTTGCCCAGAGAGCCGACCTGCTGCTTCGAAATGCCTATATCGGGCTTGGACTGGTATTTTTGTTTCTGGCGCTTTTCCTTGAGATCCGGCTGGCATTCTGGGTCAGTCTCGGGATTCCCATTTCTTTTTTAGGCTCTTTCCTTTTTTTGGCACCGACCACATTTTCCATCAACATTGTCAGTATGTTTGCCTTTATCGTCACCTTGGGGATTGTAGTGGATGATGCCGTGGTTGTGGGAGAGAATATCCATTTTTTCAGGCGTCAAGGACTGCCGTTTCTGGAGGCCGCTGTCAAGGGAACCAAACGAATTGCCATGCCCGTGGTGTTCAGCGTGATAACCAACATGGTGGCATTTGTGCCCTTGATGTTTATTCCCGGATTTATGGGAAAGGTGTTTAAAACCATTCCTTTTGTGGTGATTGCCGTATTCGCGGTTTCTTTGATTGAGAGCCTTTTTATTTTGCCGGCTCATTTAGGTCACCAAAGCCACCGTCCTTTATTTTTTCCTTTAAATTATCTTGAAAAAGGGCAGGAAAAATTCAGCAGGCTTTTTGAAACATTTATCAAAAAAGTATATGGCAGGTTTTTGTTCAGATTGTTAGATCATCGATATACTGTGCTTGCATTTGGCATTGCTTTACTCATGATAACAGCCGGCTATGTCTCTTCCGGCCGGATGGGCATGGTAATGTTTCCAAAGGTGGAGTCGGATTATGCATTCTGTGAGGCTTTTTTGCCCTATGACACGCCTGCAAAAGCTTTGGAAAATGTTGAACAGCATCTTGTCCAAAGCGCTCGTAAACTTGTTGAAGAAAACGGGAAGCAACATCTTTCCACTGGTATTTTTTCCCAGGTCAGAGACAACCGGGTTCAGGTGCGGCTTTATTTGACTGATCCTGATGTCCGCCCGTTAAATACTTCAGAGGTAACCAATATATGGCGGAAAAAGGCAGGGAAAATACCCGGGCTTGAAGCCATTACCTTTGAGTCCAACAGAGGAGGGCCGGGTTCGGGGAAAAATTTAAACGTGAGCTTGAGTCACAGGGATAAAAATGTGCTGGACAGGGCAGGGGAAGATCTGGCCCAAAATCTTTCCGAATATCCAATAGTCCATGATATTGATGATGGATCTGCCAAAGGGAAAAAACAATTTGATATTACCTTAAGTCCTGCCGGAAAACGGATGGGGTTGACCTCCAGGGAAGTAGCCAATCAGATCCGCCATGCTTTCCAGGGAGTGTCTGCTGTAAAGAACCAACGGGGAAGAAGCGAGGTTACGGTCAGGGTCAGGTTGACCAAAGAAGAAAGGATGTCGGAATCAACCTTTGAGGACTTGGTGATACGGGCACCCAAAGGGGAAATTTTGCTTCGAAATGCTGTGGAAATAATGACAGGCAGGGCTTATACATCAATAAAAAGGATCAATGGGAGGCGTGAAATATCTGTTACTGCCAATGTCCGGCCGCCTTCCCAGGCAGCAAATATATTAAAGAATATGAAAAAAGAGATCCTGCCGGATCTTTTAGACAGGTATCCCGGGCTGTCCTATAGTTTCAAAGGGCGTCAGGCAGATATAAAAGAAAGCATATCCGCTCTTTTAAGAGGGCTTGGCATGGCATTGCTCTGTATCTTTGCTCTTTTGGCCATCCCGTTTAAAAGCTATCTTCAGCCATTTATTATTATGTTCTTTATTCCTTTCGGGGTCATCGGTGCCGTTGTCGGTCATATTATAATGGGATACTCTCTTTCCGTCATGAGTCTGTTCGGGCTGGTTGCCATGTCCGGGGTTGTGGTGAATGATTCTTTGATGTTAATTCACTTTGCCAACAGGAAATTACTTGAAGGCGTACCTGCCTTGAATGCAGTCCATTCGGCAGGCATTCAGAGATTCAGACCTATTTTACTGACCACATTGACCACCTGTGGCGGGCTTGCACCCATTATTATCGAGACATCAAGACAGGCAAGGTTTTTGATTCCCATGGCAATTTCTTTGGGCTTTGGGATTTTGTTTGCCACATTTATCACCCTGGTGCTGGTGCCGTGCCTTTATATGATTCTTGAGGATATCAAAAGTTTGTTGACACCCAGAGCCTTGAAATAGCATAATTGTCGTTATGGAAACCGTATGGATTATTGGTGTCGGCCGGTTTGGATCAATTGCTGTAAAGCGCTTGTTAAAACAACACAGCGACTGGCAGTTTGTACTGGTGGACCCGGTTAAAGAAAATCTGATCAAGGCAAAAGGGCCCAATATTGCCATTGAGCAGGCCGATGGTATCCAATTTTTGAATGACTGCCTTAAACCCGGTGTGAAAGTTTCCTGGATTATCCCGTCACTGCCTGTTCATCTGGCATGGGAATGGTGCCGTATGAAAATGGGTCAGGACCGCCTGGTTCGGACACAGTTCTCTTCCGGGATTGATTCATTCCTGCCGAATCTCATGCCGGGGTCTAACGGAGATATATATGTGAGCAATGCCGATTTTATCTGCCCGGATAATTGCAGTGAACCAAAAGAGTTTTGTACGGTTACCAAACGTCCCAGGAAACAGGATATGTATCACCTGCTTGAAGCATTACACTATAAAGAATACACTCCCATAGTGCTGCGCAGCAGGCAGATTGCACCAGGTGTCGGGGGGGTCAGCCCCGGGCAGCTTTTTTCTTTTCTAAAGAAAATACAGCAGCACAAAGGGTCACTTCTCCTTTGCACTGCATGTCGTTGTCATGGTGTAATTACAAGTGTTGACCGGTTGTAATCTGTATTTTGGGCTAATTTAAAAAAGGATGAGTGTATGCAAAAACAAGCTAAGGATTATATTGTATTCCCATTGGATTTTTCTTCTGTCAAAGAAGCAAAAGAATATGTAAAACTCCTTGATGGAAAGGTGGGAATGTTTAAAATCGGATTGGAGTTATTTATTGACCAGGGACCGTCTGTGATTAAACTGGTCAAAGAAAAGAGTTTCGCAAAAATTTTTCTTGATCTCAAGCTTTATGATATTTCAGCCACGATTCTAAGAGCCATGGGAAAGGTGGCAAACTTAGGAGTAGATCTTGTCACTGTCCATTGTTCATCATCCAGGGCCATGCTTGAAAAAGCAGTTGAAGGGGGAAAAGGGGAAACAGGGGTTTTAGGCGTCACCCTTTTAACGGATAATGACAAGGATATAGTTAAAGCTTCCGGATTTAAAGATGAATTTGTAAAAGATCCCCAACTGCTCGTCATGTATCGGGCAAAGATGGCATATGATGCCGGGTGTAAAGGTGTGGTCTGCTCAGGTATGGAAGTCCAACAGATAAAAAAGTGTTTTGGAAAATCTTTCCTGGCTGTAACACCGGGAATCAGACCTGGGTGGACACTTCTGGAAGATGATGATCAAAAAAGGGTAACGACTCCCGGCAGGGCTGTAACCCTTGGCAGTGATCTGATCATCATTGGCCGGCCTATAAGGGATGCGGATGATCCCGGCCTGGCTGCCCAAAAAGTAATTAAGGAGATCGAAGCAGTCCTGAACCCTTCAGGCAATATATAGTATGGGGTTTATTTCTCCTGATCAAGTCCGAATGCCGTGTGAAGTGTTCTGACGGCAAGCTCGGCATATTTTGCCAGGATGACGCAGGAGATCCTGATCTCGGAAGTACTGATCAACCGTATGTTTATATTTTCAGATGCCAGGGCCTGGAACATGGTGGCTGCCACACCGGAATGACTTTTCATTCCAAGGCCAATCACCGAAACCTTGGCAATTTCATCAGCTGTGAGAATCTCAACAGCACCGATTTGTTCGGCAACTTTATAGGAAATTTCTTTTGCCCGTTCAAAATCATCTTTGGTCACAGTAAATGTCAGGTCTGTCTCACCGCCGGAGCGGGTATTCTGAATAATCATATCCACGCTTATTTCCGCCTGGGCAAGCGGGGTGAAGATTTTTGCTGAAACACCGGGTTGATCCGGAACACGCTTTAAAGTAATTCTTGCCTCATTCATATCTAAGGTAATCCCTGATACAATGACACTTTCCATATCCGAACTCTCGTTGACGACCATTGTTCCTTCCTCCTCACTGAATGATGACCTTACGTGTATGGGGACATTATATTTCTTTGCAAATTCAACAGAACGGATCTGAAGAACTTTGGCACCCAATATGGCCATTTCAAGCATTTCTTCATAGGATATTTTGTTAATTTTTTTGGCAGTGCTGCAAATCCTGGGATCGGTGGTGTATACACCATCCACATCGGTAAAGATTTCACAGACATCGGCTTTCAGGGAAGACGCTATGGCGACGGCTGATGTATCAGATCCACCGCGACCCAGGGTGGTGATGGTGCCGTCATTATCGATACCCTGAAACCCTGCAACGACAGCAATATGTCCATCTTCAAGGGCAGATTGTATATTTTTACAGTCAATATCCATTATTCTTGCCTTGCCCGAGGTTTTATCTGTATGAATTCCTGCCTGGAAACCAAGAAAAGATTTTGCCTTGTATCCTCTTGATTTGAGAATCATGGCAAGAAGGGCTGCAGTGGTCTGTTCACCCGTGGCGAGCAGTACGTCAAGTTCCCTTTTATCCGGTGTTTTAGAGGCCTGCTTTGCAAGAGAAATAAGACTGTCAGTTACACCTGACATGGCAGAGAGTACAACAACAACCTTGTCACCCGCATCAGATGCTTTTTGGATCCTGTCTGCAACATGATTGATACATTCAATGTCCGCAACAGAGGTTCCGCCATATTTTTGTACTTTTAACGCCATAATAACTCCAGGAATTAATAAACTATGTTATTTGCAAAACTAACTTGCTTAACAGATTTGATCCAGCTTGTCCAGAGGCAAAAATAGAAATTATTCTGTTATATTGTTCATCAAATTTAAAAATTATTTCAATATCAAATTTAAAAGAAATACGCTTAAGAATTTCAGGCCATTCAACAACAATAATATGGGTGTCATCCACCAGATCATCAAACCCGATATCCTCAAGCTCGTCTTCAGATTCCAGTCTGTAAAGATCAAGGTGGCACAATGTTAAACAATGAACCGGATACTCATTGATGATGTTGAATGTCGGGCTTGTGATATAATATTTTCCACAAACACCAAGACCTTTTGCAAGCCCCTGGACAAAGGTTGTTTTGCCTGCACCCAATTCACCTTGAAGGGCAATAGAAATCCCTTGTGAGATTTCTTTGCCCATCTGTTCGCCTAATTTAAAGGTCTGGTCTGAACTTTTTGATTCTATGGTTTTCATAAAAGATAGTGGTGAATGGTTTTTGGAATCATTTGAATCATATTTGTCGCAACAAAGCCGAATGCACCGATATCTTTTGACAGAATATCTGCGCAGAGGCCATGAATGTAAACACCTGCAAGACTTGCCTTTTCAGGGGAAAACCCCTGGGCACAAAAACCTGCGATCATGCCGGTCAATACATCCCCCATGCCACCGGAAGCCATACCGGGATTGCCGGTGGGACAAATAAAAGATCTTCCATCGGTCAGGCTGATAACAGTTTGGGCGCCTTTTAAGACAAGAATGACATCATGCGCTTTTGCAAATTGTGAGGCAATGCCGATTCTGTCTGCCTGGATGTCTGAGGGTTTCATATTACAAAGCCTTGCCATTTCACCTGGGTGGGGGGTTAATATGGCCGGCACCTTTTTCTTTTGCAGAACTTCAGGCTTTTTTGCAATGCAATTGATGGCGTCCGCATCAATAATGAGCGGTACATTACTTTTTTCAATGAGTTTATGGACAAGTTCTTTCGTGCCCTTCCGGGTGCCAAGGCCAGGACCAATGGCAAGGGCCTGTTTTTCCTTTAGAAGTGTTTGAATGTCATCAAAACAATTGTCTGATAAAACACCTTTTTCTTTTTCAGGTAAAGGATGGGTCATGGGTTCAATGACCTGGGCTTCAATTCTTTTATTGAGGCTTTTAGCTATCCCTAAGGTTACAAGGCCTGTTCCGCTTCGCATGGCTGCATTGGCGCAAAGGGATGCCGCTCCTGTCTTTCCAATTGAACCCGCAATGACCAGTAAATGGCCGTAACTGCCTTTATGGCTTTGAACATCTCTGGGACTGAAACAGGCGGCAATGTCTTTTTTTTCAATCAGGGAGAGTTTGATATTTTTCTCCTGGGCAATAAATTTTGGAATACCAATATCAATGATCTCAAGGTCACCAGTGTAGCTGTTTCCCGGATAGAGAAGCTGACCGGCCTTGGCAAAAGCAAAGGTAGCTGTGGCATCCGCTTTTACAGCGATTCCCAGCGGCTTTCCTGTATCCGAGTGAAGACCTGAAGGAATATCAACTGAAAAAACAGGCTGTTGGGAGGAATTTATTAATTCAATGGCATCCTTGAAAAACCCCCTGACATCTGAATTGAGACCGGTTCCCAAAATGGCATCAATGAAGAGGTCGTGGTGGAGAATACGACTTTTCAACTTCTTAAATGTATCTGCATCCGGGATTTCAATAATGGAACAGGCGTGGGAGCGGTCACATAATTTTTGGGCAAGATCCATATTGACTTTTGCATCACCTTTTATTTCTTCTTTTGAAGACAGCAAAAAAGTGTTAACTTTCATCCCTTTTTCCATTAGATACCGTGCAATGACAAATCCATCCCCGCCATTGTTGCCCCGGCCGGCGATCACGGCAATTTTTTTTACTTTAATATTTTTAAATTTTTTCAGCAGAAAATCAACGGCACTCCTTCCCGCGTTTTCCATTAAAACAAGTCCGGGGATTCCAAAAGATTCTATGGTCTGCTTGTCCATATCCTGCATTTGATTCGCTGTGACAAGAAACATGTTATTCCTCCCTTAATTGGGTTTTGTGAATGAAATCAGTATGGAAGTTTAATGACAAATTTGGTGTTTTTATCGGGAGTGGATTCCACCGTCATTTCACCTTTATGATCCTTGACAATAATAAAATAAGAGACGGAAAGGCCAAGTCCTGTGCCTTTATTCACCGGTTTGGTGGTAAAAAAAGGTTCAAACATTCTTTTTTGGACCTCTTCATCCATTTCCGGACCATTGTCTTCAATTTCAATACAGGCCATAGTGTTTTTTTTATAAAGCCGTAATATAAACCGGGGCATAAAGGAATCTTTTTTCATTTCAAACATAGCCTCAGCCCCATTTTTTAAAATCTTTAAAAAAACCTGCTGGATTTTGCTTTTATCACAAAGGACAGGGGGTGTGGATGCATCAAATTTTTCAATGATGTTGATGAGTTTGAAATCATATTGCTTTTTAAGATTATAATCACTTTTGGCAAGTTCAATAGTTTCCCTTAACAGCTTTGAAAGATCATGGGTTTCTAATATAGAATCACTTTTTCTTGCAAAAGAAAGCATGTTTGCAACGATTCTTGCAGCCCGGTTCCCTGTATCATTGATCATGTTCAGCATGTTAAGAACACCCCTCTTTTCCATATAATCCCGGAGATCCTTCAGTGAGATGCCGACTTCTTCTGCTGCCTTTTCATTGGCCGGCAAATCCTGGCAAATTCTATTGTAAATAACTTGCGCATTCTGTATCATACCGGCAAGGGGATTATTGATTTCATGGGCCATTCCTGCGGCAAGTCCTCCAATGGAAAGCATTTTTTCAGACTGTATCATCATTTCTTCCAGGCAAATTTTATCTGTGATGTCGTCCATGCGGATTACAACCCCATCAACCCTGTTGATGATCAAAGGATAAATGATAATATCCTCGTATCGTGTTTCATTACCGGTAAAATATTTCTGTTTTAATCTGGTTTTAATTTTGTTGGATCGAATGCTCTCTTTTATCTGATCCATATTTTGGGAGAGTCTCGGGAAGACATCTACAAGACTCTTTCCTTTTGCATCCGCTGCTTTGACACCAGTTTCAAGCTCTGCCTGTAAATTCCACTGGGTGACAAACCCTTTTTTATCCACGCCGACAAGTATGGATGGCATTGAGTTAATGATATTGTAAAGATAATTTTTTAGCATATCGCGTTCATCAAGAGATTGTTTCCGTTCAATGGCCAGGGCAATCTGGTTGGATACGGATATGAGAATATCAAGATCCTTACGGCTGAAATAATTCGGATTGTCGTAGCATTGCACAGCAATGATCCCAAACGGCACTTTTCTTTTGAGTAAAGGAACACCCAGCCAGATTTTAGGTGTGGTTCCCAGTATTTTCCCTTGGGCAGCTCTTTTATTTAACTGGGATTCATTCAAAAAAAGGGGGATTTTTTTTTGTAAGACCTCCCCGGTTAATGAGTTGGTTTCGGTAAAATAATCCTCGTATTCCGAATATCCATCATATTGATCCACAAAAAAGGGAATCGAAATTTTGTTAGTTTTTGCTTTATAAATAGCAATGTATAAGTTGGGCAAGCCCATAAGTCTGTCCAGGGATTTATAGATAGACTGATATAACTCATTCAAATCTGTTGTTATATTGACAGCATTTGAAATATCAAAAAGGGTTCGGGTCAGTTTTTCAGAGAATGATTTTTGATCTGCCTTTTCTTCAAGTTCTATAACCCGCTGTTCAAGTTCCTCATATGTTGGTTTGTTATCCATCACATGTCCTTAAGTTTATGTAAAGCAAATCCTTTTTAAATACGCCAGGATGTGTGTTAACAAAGAAATCAAGTTAGTCTTACATAATTATATTTAAATTAAAAGCCAATTATACGGGATTGCAGGCATTTTACCATTTGGCAAAATGTTCTTCAACCACACCACCGACAGAAGAAAGATGAAAACTGCGATTGTCCTGTATTTTAATTGAACCCTCAAATGAGCCGCAGGGCTGAATGAATTTACTTTTGATAATACCAAGATTGTCATTTGCTTTTCTAATGCCTTACGGCATGAACCTAAGATTGATAAAATCATCTTTGCTCTTGATCTGCCAGGGAATTTCAGGCTTTTTTGAATCATATGTAAATGTAATTTCACCCTGTTTTAAGGGAGTCCCGTTAATCCAGACGGTATTTTCCAGCAAACCGTTTTCATATACACCCGAGGAAAAATTAAACCCGATTTGAGTTTCGTCGTCTGCAAAGCCTGCGCCACATGCCCAGTTCCAGAATGTTCGTCTGGGGTAAAATCCATTGGTCCAGTCAAATACAGCAAATGTATTTTCAGATGCA
>JAGLFI010000035.1 GCA_023144585.1 Desulfobacula sp.
GGATCACTTCAAAGTTTGGATATCGGACATCCCCTTTTACCGGACGAAGAGAATTTCATTCAGGTCTGGATATATCAAATAAAAGCGGAACAAAAATTATTGCAACAGCCAATGGCAGGATCTCTTATGCTGCCAGAAAAATGTATATTGGTAACCTGGTGGTAATTGACCATGGTCATGGCCGGGTAACCAAGTTTGGACATTTAAAAAAGATTCTGGTTAAACAGGGCCAACGAGTCAAACGGGGTGATGTCATCGCTCTTCTCGGCAACACGGGAAGAAGTACAGGACCCCATGTCCATTATGAGGTCAGAATTAATGGAACGCCTGTAAATCCTCTAAAATACATTCTAAATTAGTCTTTTAAAATTATTTATATGGTTGTACGTCTTTCAGCCTTTTCATTTTTTCCCCAAATAAAAAAAATAATTTCAATTTTTTGTTTTAATTTATCAAATTAATGCTTATATGTGTGATCTGAAACATTTTTATTTTTTTATAAATTTAAAAATTAGGTAAACTATACATGGTATTCAAATTTTTTACGAAGATCTTTGGATCTAACAATGACAGGATTTTAAAAATCCTCCAACCGATTGTTGATGAAATTAATCATCTTGAGCCTCAAATGCAAAAGTTGTCTGATGAACAGATAGCTCAAAAAACAATAGAATTCAAAGAAAAAGTTAAGAATGGGGAAACCCTGGATGATCTTTTGCCGGCTGCCTTTGCCCTGGTAAGAGAAGCCTCTGTCAGAACCCTTGGGCTGCGCCATTTTGATGTTCAGCTCATTGGCGGTATCGCACTTCACCGGGGATGGATTGCTGAAATGAAAACCGGTGAAGGAAAGACATTGATGTCCACCCTTCCTGCCTATCTTAATGCCTTGTCCGGAAAAGGGGTTCACATTATCACCGTCAATGATTACCTGGCCAAGCGTGATGCTGACTGGATGGCCCAAATTTACAATTTCTTAGGATTAAGCGTTGGTGCCATTATCCATGATATTGATGATCAGGAAAGAAAACGGGCCTATAGCTCCGATATCACTTATGGCACCAATAATGAATTCGGGTTTGATTACTTAAGGGACAATATGAAATTTGACATAGAATCCCTTGCCCAGAAAAACTTAAATTTTGCCATTGTGGATGAAGTTGACTGTATCCTTATTGATGAAGCAAGAACACCTTTAATCATTTCAGGACCGGCTGAAAAATCCACCCATCTTTATACCCATGTCAATACCATTATTCCGGCCTTCAAAAAAGACACGGATTATACACTTGATGAAGAATCAAAAAGTGTTTCGTTAACAGAAGCCGGCATTGCCAAGGGTGAAAACCTTCTTAAAGTGGACAATCTATATGATCCGGCAAACATAGAAATACTCCACCATATAAACCAGGCTTTAAAAGCCCATACACTTTTTAAACGGGATACTGATTATATTGTTAAAAATAATCAGGTGGTCATTGTTGATGAATTCACCGGACGTTTAATGACGGGTCGACGTTATAGCGAAGGACTTCACCAGGCCCTTGAAGCAAAAGAAAATGTTAAAATCGAAAATGAAAATCAGACCCTTGCATCCATTACATTTCAGAATTATTTCAGGATGTACAACAAATTATCCGGCATGACCGGTACGGCTGAGACTGAAGCACCTGAATTTGAAAAAATATATGATCTTGATGTCCTGGTGATCCCAACCCATATGAAAATGATCCGTGAAGATTTCCCTGATCTGATATACAAAACAAAAAAAGAAAAATATGATGCCGCCATAAAAGAGATGATACTGCTTCATAAAAAAGGACAGCCTGTTCTTGTGGGAACAATTTCCATTGATGTTTCCGAGGATATCAGCAAAAAACTTAAGAAAAAAGGCATCAAACATACTGTTTTAAATGCAAAGCATCATAAAGCAGAAGCTGAAATTGTTGCCAATGCCGGGCAAAGAGGAGCCCTCACCATTTCCACCAATATGGCGGGTCGTGGTACGGACATTGTTCTTGGAGAAGGGGTAAAAGAGCTTGGCGGGCTCCATATCCTGGGCACATCTCGTCATGAATCCAGAAGAATTGATAACCAGCTTCGAGGTCGTTCCGGCAGACAGGGAGACCAGGGGTCTTCAAAATTCTATCTTTCTTTGGAAGATGATCTCTTAAGAATCTTTGGCGGGGATCGAATCCATGCAGTAATGGATAAACTTGGAATTGAACAAGGCGAGCATATTGAACATCCCTTTATCAGCAGGGCCATAGAAAATGCCCAGTCAAAGGTTGAAGGACATAACTTTGAAATCAGAAAGCATTTGCTTGAATATGATGATGTAATGAACCAGCAAAGAGAAGTTATCTATCAACAAAGGCGCAAAGCCTTGCTTGAAAAAGACTTGAGACCAGTTGTCATGGAGATGATCGAAGATAAAGTCTATGATACTGTTGATGAATTTTCCATGGAAAAGGCCCCTGTCAAACAATGGGATCTGCAAGGTCTTGAAAACAGAATAAAACAATTATTTAATTTTAGCCCTGACCTTAAAACAGCTGTGAATAATAATTATGATGCACAACAACTGTCTGACACTCTATTTAAAAAAGTAAAGGCGCTCTACCAACAAAGAGCAACCTCTATTGGTACGGAAATCACAAGGGAAATCGAAAGGCATATCATTCTTCAAACCGTTGATACCCGATGGAAAGAACATTTATTATCCATGGATCATTTAAAAGAGGGCATAGGACTGCGCGGATATGCGCAGCAGGATCCTTTACGGATTTATAAACAAGAAGGGTTTGACATGTTCCATGATTTGATGGAAAGGGTAAAAGAAGAAGTGGTGAATATTTTATTCAAAATCCAGATATCAACCTCTTCACAAGTGGATGAGATGAAACAAAAAGAACAAGACAGTCTTACTTTTTCCCATTCAGATGGCTCCAGTATAAAGCAACCGGTTAAACGATCTTCTAAAAAAATAAAAAGAAATGATCCCTGCCACTGCGGAAGCGGCAAAAAATATAAAAAATGCTGTATGTCTTAGGAAATATTGATAATGACATCTACTGATTCCGAAATAAAAGATGAGATTTCATCCGGATCAAAAAATGGTCATCCCCCCATGTATAAAGTCATCCTGTATAATGACGATTATACTACCATGGAGTTTGTTGTACAAATTCTTGTGGATGTTTTCGGAAAATCACTTGAAAAAGCGAGACAAATGATGCTTAATGTACATAATAAAGGGAAAGAAATATGTGGTATCTATCCAAGACAGATTGCTGAAACAAAAGTGGAAACAGTACACAATCTGGCGAGCAATAAAGGATTTCCTTTAAAAAGTACAATGGAGAAGGAGTAGTTATGATTAGCAAAGAACTCAGTACAACCCTCGGTTTTGCTGTACGGGAGGCAAAAAAAAGAAGGCATGAGTATGTATGTGTTGAACACGTTCTTTATGCAATCCTTAACCATGAGACAGGCGTACAGACGATTGAAAAATGTGGTGGCCACCCCGAGCAGATAAAAGAAGAACTTGAAAAATTCTTTGATGATAAGCTAACCCGCATAGATACAAAAGAAGAATATGTCTTACAGCAGACCATCGGGTTCCAGCGCATGATACAACGAGCCATCAACCATGCCAGATCTGCTGAGAAAAGTGAAGTTAATTTAGGGGATATTCTTGCATCTATTTTCCAGGAAAAAGATTCACATGCTGCATTTTATCTCGAATCAGAAGGCATTACCCGTCTTGACGTATTAAAATATATTTCACACACCACAGAACCGTTAAAAAAAGCGGGCCCACCATTGGGGCCTTCCCAAAAAGTATTTAAACATACTGACAGAAGAACAAAACGGCAAAAAAAGAAAGATCCTTTGGAAACTTTTACGACAAACCTGCTGAAAAAGGCAGAGGCTAAAAAGATTGATCCGCTTATTGGAAGAACCGATGAAATGGACAGACTCATGCAGATTCTTTGCCGCAGAAGAAAAAACAATCCGATTCTGGTGGGAGATCCCGGAGTTGGAAAAACAGCAATTGCCGAAGGGCTTGCCATACAGATAAATGACAAATTAGTGCCGGATCTTTTGGAAAACTGTGAGCTGTTCTCCCTTGATATGGGGACTCTGCTTGCTGGAACAAAATATCGGGGAGATTTTGAACAACGACTGAAAGATGTTATTAATGCCCTTGAATCCAAAGAGAATGCTTTGCTGATTATTGACGAAATCCATACAGTTGTTGGTGCAGGTGCAACCACCAGCGGTTCCATGGATGCCTCAAATATTTTGAAACCGGCTCTTTCTTCCGGGGATATTAAATGTGTCGGTACTACGACCTATGAAGAGTATAAAAACCATTTTGAAAAAGACAGAGCTTTTTCAAGAAGATTTGAAAAAATTGAAGTTTCAGAGCCTTCCGTTGAAGAGACTACTCAAATTTTGAATGGACTTAAACCTTACTATGAAGAGCATCACGGACTGACCTACTCGGCTGAGACGATTGAAGCTGCAGCCTATTTCTCGGATAAATATATCAACGACCGGCTCCTGCCGGACAAAGCCATTGATGTTATTGATGAAACAGGTGCCTACCTGCGGCTCAAGGGAAAAGGAAAACGCAAAACAGTCAGTCCCAAAGATATTGAAAAAATTGTCGCTAAAATTGCAAAAGTACCTGTCACAAGTGTTACATCGACAGATAAAGCCAACCTGGAATCCCTGTCAAAAAGGCTATTCAAGGTTATATTCGGACAGGATGATGCCATCGAAACCATGACCACTTCCATTAAAAGATCAAGAGCAGGGCTTGCCTCACCGGATCGTCCCATTGGATCTTTTCTTTTCATGGGACCCACCGGCGTCGGTAAAACAGAGGTTGCAAAACAGCTTGCCCATCATATAGGAATAGAATTTTTGAGATTTGACATGAGTGAATACATGGAAAAGCATGCTGTTTCCAGACTTATCGGGGCTCCTCCCGGATATGTAGGGTTTGAGCAGGGAGGCATTCTAACGGACAGTATCAGGAAACATCCCCACTCGGTTCTGCTGCTGGACGAAATTGAAAAGGCTCATATGGATCTTTTTAATATTCTTTTACAAGTCATGGACTATGCTACCCTGACAGATAACAGCGGCAAATCAGCAGATTTTAGGAATGTTATCATCATCATGACATCCAATGCCGGTGCAAGAGAAATGAGTGCCAACGCCATTGGATTTGGCTCCCAGTCAGCACATGTTGATTCCAAAGGAATGAAAGCCATCGAAAAAGCATTCAGCCCGGAATTTAGAAACCGGCTTGATGGTATTGTCCAGTTTAACCATCTATCCCCAAAGATCATGGAAATGATTGTTGATAAAAATATGAAAGAACTTAAATCCATGCTCAAAGTCAAAAAAATTACCTTGAGCTATTCTGCTAAAGTTCGAACATTTCTCGCAAAAGAAGGGTATGATCCCAAGTTTGGTGCCAGACCTTTGGCAAGGATTATCCAGACAACAATTAAAGATAAGCTCACAGATGAAATTCTTTTTGGCAAGCTTGAAAAAGGCGGTAAAATTTCAATTGGTCTTAAGAACAATAAGCTTAATTTTATATTTAAAAGTTGAATGCCCCTTTTCAGGTTATCAAAAAGAATAGACTTTCCCCCGGCTTGGCTTGCAAGATCAGACGGACTCTTATGTATCGGGGGAGATCTATCGCCCACAAGACTTCTACTTGCTTATAAAAACGGAATATTCTCCTGGTTTTCAAAAGATGAGCCTTTCCTCTGGTGGTCACCTGATCCAAGGCTTGTACTTTTTCCCAAAGAAATTAATATTTCAAAAAGCCTGAATAAAAAAATTAAAAAAAATCTTTTAAAAGTTACAGTGGACACCGCATTTGAACAAACCATTCGTTCCTGCGCAAAACCAAGAAAAAAGGAGCATGAAGGGACCTGGCTTGTGGATGAAATGATAGATTCCTATATTCAGCTTCATAACATGGGATACGCTCATTCCATTGAAACATGGAGAGACAACAAATTAGTCGGTGGATTGTATGGCGTTTGCCTTGGCGGATCTTTTTTCGGTGAATCCATGTTTTCTTTTGAAAGTGATGCATCCAAAATTGCTCTGGTCGCTCTTGCAAATCATTTAACAAAACAGTGCTTTGACCTGATTGACTGTCAGGTGACAACACCCCACCTTCTTAACATGGGGGCTTGCGAGATCTCCAGAAATTCTTTTCTTGATATCATCAACAAATCTGTTAAAAGAAAAAATTTCAAAAATATTTGGAACCCGAATATCAACCTGGAAGTCTTTTAATTAGAGAGAAAAATGAAACCTGCAAAAAAAATATTCAAAATGGCGGCATTGGTATTTTAGGGATTGAGTTTGATCAGAATTCCTCCTTCAGGAAAGGCCCGGCTTCGGCACCCAAACGAATCCGGGAAAGCTATTTTTCAGACTCATCCAATCTTTGGTCGGAAAAAAGGTTGGATCTTGGCTCTATCAAACATCTATATGATTTAGGAAATATTGACTTGAAAAAGGATATAGATAATTTTACTACTATCACTGATTCGGTTAAAAATATTCTTGATCAGAAATGTCATCTAATTTGCCTTGGCGGAGACCACTCTGTCACCTTTCCCATCATAGAAGCCTATGCACAAAAATATGATCACCTAAACATCCTTCATCTTGATGCCCACCCGGATCTGTATGACAACCTCCATGGAAATATCAATTCCCATGCCTGCCCTTTTGCAAGAATCATGGGGAAAAAACTGGTGGCAAGACTCGTCCAGGCAGGTATTAGAACCATGAACGGTCACCAGCGGGAACAGGCTCAAAAGTTTGGTGTAGAAGTTATGGAAATGAAAGATGGCACCAACTGGTTGGACAAACTTGAATTTGACGGGCCGGTATATCTATCTCTTGATTTAGACTGTCTTGACCCTGCCTTTGCTTCGGGTGTTTCCCATCATGAACCCGAAGGAATGACCACCCGTCAGGTCATCGACATTATTCATCGACTTAAAGGAAAAATTGTAGGGGCCGACATTGTTGAATATAATCCTGACAGGGATCTTCTTTCAATGACATCCATGGTTATTGCAAAACTTTTAAAAGAAATCATCGCTCGAATTTATGAAGATACAATTTAACTTAAAAATTTTGGGCAACCTGATATGAATTGGTGAAGCCAGATACCCTATAGAATCAGCCCATATTTGATTCAAATCAATGGCTTTGGAATCCGATATTACAGTTTAATGTACCTTCTTGCCTTTGTGACCGTATATGTTTTAATAAAATACAGGCTTAGGACTGAAAAATTTGATATAGAGATGAACCTTATAGATGATTTCATCGTATGGGCCGCCATCGGGGTTCTTCTCGGCGGACGACTTGGATATGTCCTGTTCTATGATTTTCAATATTACATCCTCCATCCGTTAAATATTTTTTCACCATTTGATTTTTATAATGGATTCACTTTTACAGGAATTTCCGGGATGTCCTATCATGGGGGACTTTTAGGTGTTATTGCAGCTGTTTATTTTTTTTGCAGAAAAAATAATATCAATCTATGGGAATTTTCAGATCTCTTAAGTCCTGCTGTACCTTTGGGATACACCTTTGGAAGGCTTGGAAATTTTTTTAATTCCGAACTTTTCGGGAAGGCTACTACCCTGCCCTGGGGTATGGTTTTCCCGACTGATCCAAGCCATACATTAAGGCATCCTTCCCAGCTTTATGAAGCTTTTTTTGAAGAAATTGTGCTCTTTGTTATTTTATGGATGCTCCACAGAAAAAAAGCTTTTAGACACCTTATGTTCAGTTTATATTTACTTGGGTATGGACTAATAAGATTTATGATTGAGTTCACGCGAAAGCCAGATGACCATCTGAATTACATCTGGTCTGGTTTTACCATGGGGCAGATCTTATGTTTCATTATGGTATTGGCTGGATTTTCTATCTTGATAAAAATAAAATGGAAAAATTGATTTTATTTTTTTAAAACTGTCAGGGATAATGTAAAATACTTGACAAATAAAGCTCAGGCCTCATTATGTTGAATATTATATAGAACCTATGAGGAGCAAATAGCATGCTTTTAAAATTATTTTTATATTTTACCCTGATTCCGGTTATTGAGCTTTACTTATTAATAAAAATTGGAACCATCCTTGGAGGTTTTAATACGATTTTGCTGGTCATTCTGACAGGATTTTTGGGCGCCTGGCTTGCCAGACTGGAAAGCATGAACACTATGATGAGGCTTAGAACAAACCTGAACCAGGGACTGATGCCGGCGGAAGAATTAATTGATGCCGTCATTATATTCATTGCGGGCGTTGTATTGATCACACCCGGACTGATCACAGATGTTTTTGGACTCCTCTTGTTATGGCCTTTGACACGAAATAAATTTAAACGAATGTTAAGAAAAAAATTCGATGCCATGCAATTACAAGGTGATATTAATATTACACGTTTTCATTAATTTTGAGTGGATAGCTTATGTTAAAGAACTCTTACAGATACCCGATAATATAATAATTGAATCGATTATTACTATAGGATATCCTGATGAAATAAAAAAAGATTACTCAAAAGATTCTTTGCAATTCCATAAAGTTTCTTTTAATACAGATAGTATAAAGGATGCATGGAGATAAAAACCCAAATTCTAAAAATGATCCAGAAAAAAGATAGTGATCTGCAGACTCTCCCGGTTGTTGTTGATAGAATCATCAGTGTCGCGTCAGATGAAAAAACGACGACAGAAGAGCTTGCACAGGTTATATCTTATGACCAGGGAATGACAAATAAATTATTAAGGCTTTCCAACTCCATTTACTATGCACAAAAAACAAAAGTTGAAACCATAAAAAGAGCCATTATCATTATCGGCTTTGATGAAGTCATCGGTATTGCTCTTGGCATGGGAATTTTATCCTCGCTTACAGACAAATCAGGCTTAACTCTTGACATGAAAGCTTTATGGATACATGGTATCGGTGTAGCCACGGCTTCCAAAGAACTTGCAAAAAGAACAA
>JAGLFI010000036.1 GCA_023144585.1 Desulfobacula sp.
CCTGTGGTTGTCTGGAATATGACAAGACGGTGCAATCTTAAATGTGTTCATTGCTATGCCAGATCAGAAGACATCTCCTATGACAATGAACTGTCCCATGAACAAAGCCTTACCATGATTGATGATCTGGCCGGCTTTGGTGTACCGGTTCTTTTATTCTCCGGTGGGGAACCCACTGTGCATCCAAGGCTTGTCGAGTATGCCAAATATGCCGTCAGTAAGGGGATGAGGGCGGTTATTTCCACCAATGGTACCCTTATCACCAAAGAAAAAGCCAAACTATTCAAAGAGATCGGGCTTTCTTACGTGGGTATCAGCCTTGACGGCTTAGAAGAGACCCATGATAAATTCAGAGGAGTTAAAGGCTCTTATAAAAAAGCCATGGCAGCTATTAAAAACTGCCAGAAAGCCGGTATTAAAGTAGGCTTGCGGTTTACCATCAATAAAAGAAATGTAAAGGACATTTCGGGTATCTTTGATTTTCTTGAAGAAAAAAATATCCCCAGAGCCTGTTTTTATCACCTGGTATATTCAGGCAGGGGTTCTGAAATTGCCAAGGAAGATCTCTCCCATGAGGAGACCCGCAAAGTTCTTGATCTTATCATGGACAGGACAAAAGACCTCCATGACCGGAACTTGCCCAAAGAGGTTCTCACAGTGGATAATCATGCTGACGGTCCTTATATCTACCAAAGGCTTATGGATGAGGACCCCGAAAGAGCGGCTGAGGTTCTTGAACTTCTTGAAATGAATGAAGGCAACAATTCAGGCCGGGGCATCGGATGTATTTCTTGGGATGGTGAAGTCTACCCGGATCAATTCTGGAGGGAAAAGAGTCTTGGCAATATCAGGGACATACCGTTTTCTAAGATATGGACAAATGTTGACAATGAATTCTTAATGAAGCTCAAAGAAAAGAAAAAGCATGTTAAAGGCAGGTGTGCCGGATGCAGATGGCTTGATATTTGCGGCGGTAACTTCAGGGCTCGTGCGGAATCTGTTGCCGATGACCCCTGGGACAGTGATCCTGCCTGCTACCTGACAGATGAAGAGATCAAAAAGGAGGATTCATAATGCTTTTTCCCGATTTTCGTGGACGAAGATTAAGAGCCAGTAAAAATTTTCGAAGAATGATAAGGGAAACAAAACTTTCCTGCGATGATTTTATTCTTCCTTTATTTGCCATTGAGGGAACTTCTATAAAAAAACCCATAGATTCCATGCCGGGTCATTTTCAACTCTCCTGTGATCATATTGTCAAAAAAGCAAAAGAAGCCTGGGATGCCGGTGTTCCTGCCATTATTTTATTCGGCATTCCTGACAAAAAAGATCCTTTGGCGACAAGGGCCTATGCCCCGGACTCTATTGTTCAAAAAACCATTCAGGAAGTGAAAGAAAAGGTCCCGGATATTACTATCATTACCGATGTCTGTCTTTGCGGATATATGGATCATGGGCATTGCGGAATTGTTGAGAACGGGATTATTGATAATGATGCCTCCCTTGACCTTCTGGCTAAAACCGCGCTTTCACACGCCAGGGCCGGTGCTGATATGGTAGCGCCGTCCGATATGATGGATGGAAGAGTCGGTGAAATACGACAAACTCTTGATGAAGAAAATTTTTCTCACATTCCTGTGATGTCCTATGCCGTCAAATATAGTTCGGCATTTTACGGCCCGTTCAGACAGGCAGCAGAGTCAACACCTCAATTTGGTGACAGGAAAACCTATCAGATGGATCCTGCCAATGCCAATGAAGCCATCAGGGAAGCCATCATGGATGTTGAGGAAGGTGCGGACATTATTATGGTAAAGCCCGCCCTTTCCTATCTTGATATTATCTATCAGTTGAAAGAAGAAATAGATCTTCCCATTGCTGCCTACAATGTCAGTGGTGAGTATTCAATTATGAAAGCCGGAGAAATGATGGGCTGGGTCAATGCCAACGAACTCATCATGGAAACGCTTTTATCCATTAAAAGAGCCGGTGCTGATTTGATCCTCACCTATTCTGCAATTGATGCTGCAAGGGAGCTAAATAAATAATGAATCATCCTCATGGACAGGGTCATACCCCAAAGGCCAATACCCTCCGTCTGGTTGCCTGGGAAACCACCCGCCGGTGCAACCTTGCCTGCAAGCACTGCCGGGCTGTAGCAGAAGATCATCCCTATGACAATGAACTTGACACAAAAGCATCATTTCAATTATTGGAACAAATAAAAGAGGTCGGTGATCCCATTATTATCCTCACGGGTGGAGAGCCGCTTTTAAGAGATGATATTTTTGATATTGCCGCCTTTGGAACAAAATTAGGGCTTCGCATGGTTATAGCAATCAACGGGACTTTAATGACCAAAGATATTGCCAAAAAAATGAAAGATTCCGGCATAAAAAGGATCAGTGTCAGCCTTGACGGTTCAACGCCTGAAACCCATGATGCATTCAGGGGTATTAAAAATGCATTTGTTAATTCAATCAGGGGCATCAAGATAGCCAAAAAAGCCGGTATGGAATTCCAGATCAATACGACCATAACCAAAACCAATCTTGATCAAATCCCCCGGATTCTAAGTCTGGCAGAAACTTTAGGGGCAGTTGCCCATCATATTTTTCTCCTTGTTCCCACAGGACGCGGTAAATATATTATTGACAGTGAAATCAATGCAAAAGAGTACGAAGAAACCTTGAACTGGTTCTATGATCAAAGAGATAAAACCAACCTTCAGCTCAAGGCGACCTGTGCGCCGCACTATTACAGAATATTACGTCAACGGGCTAAAGAAGACGGTAAGAAAGTAAGTTTTCAAACCCATGGCATGGATGTTGTCACAAGAGGATGCCTTGCCGGAACAGGGTTTTGTTTTATTTCCCATGTGGGAAGAATTCAGACATGCGGTTTCCTTGATGTGGAATGTGGTAACATAACCCAACAAACCTTTAAAGATGTCTGGGAAAATTCTCAGGTTTTTAACAAGCTGAGAGATTTCAATAATCTTGAAAGCAAATGTGGTATTTGTGAGTACAAAAGAGTTTGTGGCGGATGCCGCGCCCGTGCATATGAAGCAACGGGTAATTATCTTGCAGAGGAACCCTTGTGTTCCTATCAACCCCAAAGAATCAAATAAACTACATAAATTCAATTCAACATGTTTGATCAAAAATAAAAGAGGCCGGAATTAAAACATTTCCGGCCTCTTTTATTATATTTATCAAAATTAATTCCTGACAAGTCTCCTTGTAAAGCTTGCTGCAATCAGTAATCCTGTTCCAAAAACAAATAGAGTTACCGATTCTGATACAGGATTTTTATCAAAGAAATATCCGACTTTATCTGCATGGGCAAATACGGGATAGAAAAAAATTGCCGTGATAAAAATTGCACATAATATGATATGTTTTTTCATGTAACCTCCTTTAAACAGAAGTTTTTTGGTTTTCTTATTATAAAATAGATAGTAGCAAAGAGCGTACCAAAGCAATTTTATAGAAATATTCTTAAGAAAAAGCCCTTGAACAAAGGGTTTCAAAACATATCAATTCTTTTTCAAATACAAACCATATTTTTAAATTAAGAAAAAAATGTAATAAAAGATATGAAAAATTTTACACAATTATTATAAATGTGGTAAAATTTTACATACCATATTAGATGGAATTGAGCATTAAAGTAATGGGTCTGTCTTCTTCCGCAGTTCCTGTAAACCGAACCGGGCCTGGACGTCTGTACCGATCCTGGTTGGATTCAGCCGCCATCCATTCATCCCTTAAGGCCTTAAAGATTCTGAAGGTATTTGAATTTAAATCTACCAGACTTTTTTCAATCACAAGTTCAAGCTTTCCTTTTCTTTCCTCAAGATGCATCAATTTTGCAATGGGAATACCAATGGGCTCCCATTTATCGAATTTTTTCTCAAGATTCTTGATACCAGCCATTTGTCCTGTTGCCTCATTTGCGATTAGATGGAATGCTATCATGCCAAGGTTGTAGGTATAATTACAATCAAAATGTGTGGGATCAGATCCCCGGCCATCGTATCCATAAAAATGGGTTTGTGTTTTAAATTCAGGATCGGATTTTTTAAATATCCGGACAACAGGCTCAGGCAACGCATCATCCGGGCCGATCACCTCTTTATTGATCAATGTTTGTTTCAGTATTTTAAGGGAAATGATCGATTCTTTGATTAACAAATATTTATCGTCGGGATTTCTAAAAATAGCCTTTATAAATTTATCCGGCATTAATTTGGTATTTTCCATAATTGCTTTGTAATAGGATCTTTCAATACCGATTTTGTATTTGCCCTGTTCTTTTAATACGCTGAGGTATTCCTTGACCATGTCCATGATAATTTTTTCAGTTTTGATCTGGGAAAATTGAAAATTGCCATGGGTATCTCTTTCTGTCAGCAGACCTTCCTGGAAGAATAAGGGCAACTGGTTAAACAAATCATCATCCCTTAAATTCCATATGGGAAACTTGTCTCTATCCCCCAACCCCCGGGCCTGACGTCTTAAATGTTCAAGTTTGTCTGTTAAAATAGGGAAAGAGGTGTGGAAATCATTATCATGGATGCGATTATAATCAGCAATAATTTTATTGAGTTTAATAATAAGCACCTGGATTTCGTTTAAAGACTCAAGAATACCTTCCGGAAGGATCATTACACCAAAATTCTTACCAGCAGCGGCTCTTCTCACAATGGTATCACATATCAATCTGGACAAATGACGCAAGGTCATGCCATATGCAGTATAATCAATTCTCCCGTTTTTTTTGGCTTTTTCAATTCTCTTTAGATCTGTGTAATCAGCCAGTTCTTCACCTATCAAAGAAAGATTGGCATGCGTCTGAAAGGCACATTCCAATGTCAGGTGACTGGCTACTCTTCCCATGACCTTACAAATATGCCAGTATTTGACATCTGAACCCGCGTCAGAAGTGAGGTTACTGATATTTTGCGAAAATGCCCTTGCTGCCGAATGAAATCCAAAGGATATGGCTAAAAGTATCTCTTTATCATCGGTTTGTACCTGTATATCTCCGTCAATGGTCTTTGGTACACCAATAACCTTAATACCGGCACTTTTGAACCGCTGGGCAAGAAAAGCAGCATTTGTATTTGAATCATCCCCTCCGATCACCACCAAACCATCCAGCTCAAGCTCCACACAAGTTTTTAACGATAATTCCATTTTATTTTTAGAATCAATTTTGGTTCTCCCTGTCTTAATCATGGAAAACCCGCCCATATTCCTATATGCATCCACAAGGCTTTGAGTAATTTCAATATATTTTGATTCGATTAAGCCGTCAGGCCCCATAAGAAATCCAAACACTTTGGATTGGCAATTATAGTTTTTTATCTCATCATACAGCCCTGCGATCACATTATGCCCGCCAGGTGCAGGCCCTCCTGAAAAAACCACACCTATATTCCGGCGCATCAAGAATGTCTGTTTGTCACCTTGACTTCTTTCCCCGCCTGGAATAATTCTTTGAACCTGGTTGTTAATAATATCAGGAAGCAGTTTTTGGGCTTCCTGATCATACTTAAATTTATATTCCGGACAATCTTCTATGCTGGTATACTTTGATGAAAAAATTTTAATTTTTTTAGGAGAAAACGATCGCCTTTCAATGGTTTCAGCATTTACATCCGAGGCCACATCGCCTGTTTTCGTGTGATTCAATAAAAATTCAAGTGATTTACATTTCAAAGATTTCATATTAACTCCTGTTATCCATTCAATTCAACACACTAAGACCCGATTCCTGCCTTGTTCCTTGGCTTTATATACGGCAATATCCGACCGTTCAAAAATCTGCTGATGATTTTTATCCTCTTCTCTGGATTGAGACACACCTATGCTGACGGTTACCTTGACTTTCTCTTTTTTATAAACAAATTCTATGGACAATAATCTCTGAGCTATCTCAACCTTTAAGGCATCAAGGCTCAAAGCCACATCTGATTCTTGTTTCAGCCCTTTCATTTCAGAGCTTAAAACCAACTCAAATTCTTCATTGGATTGAAACATGGAATCAGTCTGCTCGTAAGTAGTTGCAACCTTGGATTCAATATCAAGAATTTTTCCGACAATTTCCCGGACAAAAAAATTAACCTTCTCACGATCCTGACTGGTATCAGAGATATAAACAAAAAGAAGGTTGAATACGCTTTCTCTAATCTCACTGATATCATCTGTATCTTCTGCCGCCTTTATCCTTTCAGTGATATTGTCAAGTTTATTGAAATATTTTTCTCCCAGGTTGGAACGAAGATTATTTGCCACATCATGATAACTTTGTTTGTACTCATCAATAAAGGGTACAGAAGATCCCTTCATAAAAGAAGAAAACAATCCCTTTTTCTTCTTGCCGGATACAGAGCCGATATCCTCTTTAAGCATGGCAGTTTTTAATTGCCCAAAAATATATTCGATCTTACCCTCAGACGCTCCTTTTTTCAATGCTATGCCCAACTCTTTACAGGTTCTTGCAAATGGATTATCACCGGCAGCAACAGAGTCAATAATCACAGGAAAATATTTACGATATAATCTATTGGTTTTTTCAAACCGCTCTTCAACCGTATCAAGTTCTTTTAACAACGTATCTTTCTGGGACAAAAGCTTTCTCACCTGATCCTGCAATGTCATTAATCTTTCATTCTGGGCAGAACTCATAGGGTGGATTTCCTTTTTAGGGTTAATAGTCCTTCTATTTTTAACCACAGATGGATAGAAAGTCAAGCAGTTCCAAATTTTATTAATTTGGAATATCTATGACACATTATGGGGTGAGTCAAAATTTTCACCAAGTTTTCCTCTACAATCCTTGATTCTGATTCGAGAAAAATGTAAAAGATCATACAAAGAAAATTTAAGGAGTAAGATAAATTGGGGTTTAATATATTGAAAAAAAAGAGTTCTGACAAAAAAGAGTCGGGAACCGGAATCTTTTCAAGACTGAAAAGCGGACTGTCAAAAACAAAACAAGTATTAACCACAGACATCAATGAGCTGTTTGTCTCTGGCAAGTCGATTGATGAAGACCTTTTTGAAGAGTTGGAAGAACTGCTAATCACATCAGATTTTGGTATTGATATTACCATGAAAATAATGGAAAGAATACGCAATAAAGCCAAAAAGCTTTCCACTTCAGATGAACTCAAACAGGTATTAAAAGAAAAATTAATTGGACTATTTCCAAAAAATATTGAACCTGAAAAAGAAAAACTAATTACTAAACCCCATGTCATAATGGTTGTCGGCGTCAATGGAACCGGAAAAACCACGACCTTGGGAAAACTTGCTATGAGATTCACATCCCAGGGTGAAAAAGTGCTCATTGCTGCTGCAGACACATTCAGGGCGGCGGCCATTGAACAAGTTGAAATCTGGGCAAATCGATCCAAAGCATCCATTGTCAAACATAAAGAAGGCGCTGATCCGGCTGCCGTTGCCTATGATGCGGTTGAAGCATCTCTTGCCAGGGATATTGACATCGTCCTAATTGATACGGCCGGCAGGCTTCATACACAAAAAAATCTAATGGAAGAGCTTAAAAAAATAAAGCGCTCCATTAATAAAAAATTGCCGGGTGCTCCCCATGATGTATTAATGGTTTTAGATGCGACAACCGGACAAAATTCGATTTCCCAGGCAAATCTGTTTAATGAAGCAGTTGAGCTCACCCAGATTGCATTGACAAAACTTGATGGAACTGCCAAAGGTGGTATTGTTGCCGCCATTGCAAGCAGTATGAAACTGCCGATAAAATATATTGGTGTGGGAGAGCAGATTGAAGATCTTCAGAATTTTAATTCAACTCTCTTTATTAATGCATTATTTGATTAAATAGCTAAGGTCTGCAATGTTTGTGTTTGGAATTGAAAATTATTTGGGATTTGTTATTGCCGCAATTATCCTCCTGACCCGAAGTGTTTCCCAGGGGAAAAATGCAGGACTTATATCAGTTGCCGGAATCATGTCCGGCTGTGTTGTTCATGTCCTTTGTGCCGCATTTGGATTATCCATGATTTTATCAAGTTCTGCCGCCGTTTTTATGGTGGTCCAATGGATCGGAGCTCTTTACCTGATTTATCTTGGGATAAAAATGCTGTTGGGAAAAAACAGCACATTTGAGACATCCCCGTCGGTCCATGAAGCTATGGATCTAATGAAAATATACAAACAAGGGGTGCTCACCAATGTCCTAAACCCTAAGGTAGGATTATTTTTTCTTTCTTTTTTGCCTCAGTTTATTGACCCGAATCATGTAACCGGACCAATACCTTTCCTCATTCTGGGTAGCACCTTTCTTGTGACCGGAACGATTTGGTGCCTTTTTCTATCCTGGACTGCTGCATCAATGACCAACACATTAAGGAATAATAAAATAGCAGGAACCCTGTTACAAAAAATTTCCGGTATGATTTTTATTGGATTTGGGTTAAAAATAGGCTTAGGGCATAATTAATTCTTTTAACGGGAGAACCTTATGAGTGGACAAATTACGATTTCCATTTGGTTGTTTCTCTTTCTTATTATAGTTCTTGTCATTGCATTGTTGGATCGAATACTGATTCCAAGCACCCGATGGTTTTTTCGCAGACGCATCAATGCCGTGATAGAAGAAATCGGAACCCGACTCAACATTGAAATGAGACCCTTCTAATTAACTAAACGTCAAGTCCTGATTGATCGCTTGTCCTATGATCCCAAAGTAATAAAAATAATCAAATCCTATGCGCAAGAAAATGACATGCCCCTTGAAATGGTTCAAAAAAAAGTGGTCTCCTATGCAAAAGAAATTGTTCCTTCATTTAATGCTTATTTCTACTTCAGGATAGGATACTGGATTGCAAAAAAAATTG
>JAGLFI010000037.1 GCA_023144585.1 Desulfobacula sp.
ACAATATTGGCATTGGCAATCAGGACTCTGGGTGCGTTTTCATGTGTTTTTAACACGCCGACTGGTTTTCCTGACTGAATCAGCAGGGTTTCATCGTTTTCAAGATCCAGCAGGGTTCTGACTATGGCGTCAAAGCATGTTCAGTTCCGCGTAGCTTTGCCAAGACCGCCATAGACAATCAGTTCATCAGGATTTTCAGCATTGTCAGGATCAAGATTGTTGCAAAGCATGCGCAAGGCTGCTTCCTGGTACCATCCTTTGCAGTGAAGTTGGGTCCCTCTGGGTGCTCGGACAGGGCGGGCAACGCCGCACCCGATCTTAAGATCTTTTAAGAGTTTATCTTTATTGTTCATTGTTTTCCTCCCAATATGGTTGACATTTGTATTGGAATTGGATACTACTTGTCTATACAAGTATAGATATGATGTCAAGTTGTTTTTAATTTTAACAATAACAAGCAGGCAGGAAAATCCATGGCTGGATCAGAGCAGGTATTTGCTTTATATGAAAAAATCAAAAAAAGTGTTGTAAAGGATATTGAATCGGGAAAATTAAAACCCGATGACAGAGTACCTTCGGAAACTCAGCTTGCAAAGATTTTTAATGCGTCAAGAATGACGGCCAATCGTGCGTTAAAAGAACTCACAGAAGAAGGCCGGATTGTCAGGGTCCAGGGGGTTGGCAGCTTTGTGGCAAGACCCAAACCCGATGCAGCCCTTCTTGAAATTAAAAGTATTGTAAAGGAGATTGCTGACTGGGGCGGGGTGCATTCTTCACAAATTCTTGTGCTGAAAGAAGAAAAGATGACAAAGCAAATCGCACAAAATATGGATCTTAACCTGGATGATACTATTTTCCATTCCATTATTATTCACAGGGACAGAGGGATATGTGTCCAGTATTCCGAACGCTTTATCAATCCAAAAGTGGCCCCGCATTATCTAAGTCAGGATTTTAAAAAGATTACACCCAGTGAGTATCTTTTGGAAGTAGCCCCGATACAGGAAGCCGAACATATTATCGAGGCTGTAAACTGCAGCAAAGAGATTCAGAAATGTTTGAAAATAAAAGCGGATGAACCGTGTATATCGCTTAAGAGACGAACATGGTCCTTTGACATGGTGGCCACCTACAGTATTATTATCTCTCCCGGATCACGGTATAAACTGAAGGGAAAATTTATAAGAGGATAGAAAAATGAGAAATCTTATTGTTTTAAATGGGAGTGATTTTTTTCTGGAAGATCTGGTTGATATTGCAAGAAATAATGTCAGCATTACAATATCTGTTAAGTCTGAATCCAGAATCAACAAGGCACGGGAATTGATTGACAAGTGGGTAAAGGATGGAGAGAAAATATATGGCGTTACCACGGGATTTGGCGCCTTATCAGAGGTCACCATTTCCTATGAAGACACGAGAAAACTGCAAAAAAAGATATTGTTCAGCCATTCAGCAGGGATTGGCAGACCCATGGAAACAGATGTGGTCAGAGCCATGATAGCTTTACGTGTCAATGATTTTTGCCGCGGCAATTTAGGACTGAGGCTTGAGACCATTGAAAAATTGGCCCGGATTTTAAATGCAGGCATTGTGCCGGTGGTGCCCGAAAAAGGGTCAGTGGGTGCAAGCGGAGATCTGGTTCCCATGGGGCATACCTTTCCCTTGTGTTGATCGGGGAGGGGGAAGCCTTTGTTGATGGTCAGAGAATGACTGGTGCTAGGGCATTGAAGGAAAAATCGATCAAACCTCTTGAGCTTGCGGCAGGGGAGGGACTTGCACTGATCAACGGTACTCAGTTCATGATTGCTTTAGGGTGCCTTGCCCTTCATGATGCCTTAAATCTTTGCAAGCATGCAGATATTGCAGCCAGTATGAGCTTTGAAACCCTTATGGGAACCAGGTCTGCATTTGATCCAAGGATTCACAATGCAAGACCCCATACAGGCCAGATCAAGGCGGCAGATAATATGCTCAGAATTACGGAAAATTCAGAAATTATTTCCTCCCATCAAGACTGTTCCAGTGTTCAGGATGCCTATACCTTAAGGTGTTCACCCCAGGTCCATGGCGCTTCCTGGGATGCATTCGATTATGTGGACAAGGTGGTCAAAGTGGAGATGAATGCATCCACTGAGAATCCTCTTATTTTCTCGGAATCAGAAGAATTTCTTTCCGGCGGTAATTTTCATGGCCAGCCTTTGGCCCTGGCCTGTGACTTTTTAAGTATTGCCATAGCCGAATTTGCAAATATTTCAGAACGACGGATTGAAAGGCTTGTAAATCCCCAACTATCCGGGCTTCCGGCATTTCTCGTGGAAGACGGCAGACTCAATTCAGGATTCATGATTGCCCAGTATGTGGCAGCCTCACTTGTTTCTGAAAACAAAGTCCTTGCCCATCCGGCATCGGTTGATTCCATTCCGACTTCGGCAAATAAAGAAGATCACGTCTCCATGGGGGCTTTGGCCGCACGAAAGTGCCGGGATATTGTCGTAAACACTGAAGAGGTCATTGCTATTGAATTATTATGTGGTGCCCAGGGGATCGATTTGTTCACCAACATAAAAGCTGGAGACGGCACCCTGGCCGCCTATGACGTCATCAGGAGTAAAGTCGATTATATGAAAGAGGATCGGATTCTTTCAACAGACATAGCCAGGGTAAAGGAATTGCTAAGGAGCGGCAGTATTGTAAAGGCAGTTGAAAATAGGGTCGGAGAGCTGTATTAATCATCAGAGTTTGACAAGGGTAATATCTCCCCATAATCCAATACTTTTCCCTTTAATAATCACAATTCCCTGAATCCCTGGGATGGCTTTGCCGGTATCAATAGCGTTTTTGATATCAGGCGTTTTTTTGACCATGTTGCAAAGCCTGGTGGCCACAGCATCTGCCAGTGAGCATGAATCAGACAGCACGGTGACTGCATCTGCCTTGCCAAAGCTTTTTGAATGCCCCAGTGTACCCGAAGATGTGCACAAGCCATAGGGAGTCTCTCTTTTTTTAATCAGGATACCCGAGGTCATGCTGAAAGGAGAATTACCGGCATAAATATTGAAAATAGTCTCAGAGTCAGATTTAATAAAAATATCTCCTCCGTTTTCAACAAGAACTTCACTTGTATATGCTAATAATGATTTTCCTGTATGTTCTGCCACAGCACCTGCCACAGCAGCCATGGAACCGACATTGGCCATTTGTCCAGCTTTAATCATATCTTTGATTATTTGGGGTGCCGGGCCCGGGTTGTAGATGGGGGTAAGGGATTCTGCAAATTCAGGGTAAAGCTTTATATAGTTCTCAATAAAATTTCGACTAGTTAATACGGATTTTATTGCCTCATCTGTCAGGTTGGTTTGGGCCTGGACATTCAGATTGGTCTCTTTGACCGTGATATCAAAGGAGACAAGTCCTTTTTTTTGATGTTGTTTGCGATATGTGCGATTCTCAAACATTGTCAATGGAATTCGGTTTCAAATGATCCGGTGCCTGCCGGATGAAATAGGAGTCTGTCATGCCCGAGATATAATCTCTGACAATTTCAGGGTTTGAAGTATTTTTTCTGTATTTGGAAGACATGCCATTTAAATAATCAGTAAAAATAACAGATTCCTCATTTTCTTTTTCAAGAGCTGTCAGGTATTTTTCAAACAGAAAACAAAAAATATCTTCAATGGAAGACAAATGTTTTTTAATAACAGGATTTTTATAAATATATTTATAATTAAATGCCTTCAGTTTTTTTAAAGCAGAAGAAATCTTTTCGGAAAAGCTGATGAAGGGTTGACTCAGGCTGTTGGAGATCAGGTCGGTCACAAGAGTAAACACAATAGTGCCGTTTGTCCGGCCAAGGACTTTTTTGCAAATATCCGGTATGTCCTGCCTTTTTACCAGACCCAGGCGGATGGCATCTTCCAGGTCCCGGCCGATGTAACTGATGGTATCAGCCATTCTTACCACACAGCCTTCCATGGTCATGGGAATCTCATCACAGGCCTTCTTTGTTTTTATTGTCGCCATTATGATGTCAAAATCTTTAAATGACCTGTTTTTTTGAGGGACAAGTTGTTTTGAGTGTACTTCGCCATTGTGACAGATAATAGCGTCCATGGTTTGAAGGCTTAAATTCCAGCCAATTCCATTTTTTTCGATCCTGTCGAGAAACTGAATGCTTTGAAGATTATGATGGAAAAAACCGGCACCATGTTCATGGGTCAGCTTTGAAAGAAACCGTTCACCATCATGTCCAAACGGGGCATGCCCGATATCGTGGCCAAGGCTTGCCGCCTCAATCAGGTCTTCGTTTAATCCCAGGTATCGGCCAATGGTCCGGCCAACCCTTGAAACCATTGGAACATGGATCACCCTGTGGGTGAGATGATCATTATTGATCAGGGAAAAAACCTGGGTCTTGTCAATATATCTTGTAAAAGCAAGGGAGTTTAAAATCCGGTCGGAATCTGCAGAAAAGGCTTGCCGGTATTCATTTTCAGTAAATTTTTCTTTGTGACGTCTCTGAGCGGTATGACTGAAACAGGCCAGGGAACAAAGGTTTTCTTTCTCTCTTAGATTAAGAAGACTTTTTAACTCCCTGGCTTTTTTTAAATTGTCATTCAATAGTGTATTTATAATTGTTTAAGGATGTTTTTCACAACCAAATCAAATGCTTTTGTAAATTCAGTCTCCTCGTCCTGGAACATCATGGGAACACCACTATCTCCGGAGGTGACCACCTGAGTGTCAAAGGGAAGAGAGCCTAGAAATTTAAGACCTGAGGATTTTGCTGTCCTTTCACCGCCGCCTGAGCTGAATAAGTCAATGGGTTCGTTGCAGTGAGGACATTTGAATCCCGCCATATTTTCAACAATCCCAAGGGTTTTCAAGTGAACGGTCTTGCAAAAAGAAATGGATTTTCTAATGTCTGCCAGAGCCACTTCCTGGGGTGTTGTGACCACCACGCCCAAAGCCTCGGGTATGGCCTGCACAACGGTTAAGGGTTCGTCACCGGTTCCTGGAGGTGCATCAATAATCAGGAAATCAAGCTCCCCCCAATCCACAGAACTGATAAATTGTTTGATCATTCCTGTTTTGGCAGGACCTCTCCAGATAATGGCCTGGTCCTTGTCCTGCATCAATGCTTGGACAGAAACAACCTTAAGGTTTCCATTGACCTGTTTGGGAATCAGAAGCTGTTCTTTGGAAATTTCCAGAAGTTCAGTCAATCCCAGCATTTGGGCAATGGATGGGCCGTGGACATCAACATCCATCAGACCTGTTTTATATCCTTTTTTAGAAAGCGTTGCTGCAAGGTTTGCAGATACACTGCTTTTACCAACGCCGCCTTTTCCGCTTAAGACAAAAATTTTATGTTTTATTTTTGCAAGAGAAGCTTTGATTGCATCATCTTCCTGTTTTTGTCTGGCAGCCATGTCCTGCTGTCCACCCTGTGACGGGCAAGCTCCTCCCTGTTTGGCCTTGTCTACACTGTCGTGAATCATTTTATAACATCTCCTTTGAGAAAAATTGTTAGTAAATTACCTAAATAATGGTCATTATCTTGATTCTGTCAACTGGAATACAGACTCTTTTATGGGGGGATTGGGTAGGAAATTTGTGATCTCAAATGTCAGCTTCCTGTGATCATTATCCTTGATTTCTATTCTTCCAGGAATAGTATCAAAATCATTATTTTTATATTTTGTGATTGTTATCTCATACAAAAGATTTCCGGATAGATCTGTTGTCTTAAGACCTTCAAGTCTTCCCTTGCTGTTCAAATGAAGAGACTGTGTCAGCCTTTTCCAATTCTGTCTTAAAGTAATGGTGGATAGGGATGCATCAGATGGCGAAAAATAGGCATCGTCAAAGTTTTTTACAGGTAACCGCCCCAATAAAATAGATATCATTTCAGACATTTTAATTGGAACATGGATATAGTTTTCCATATTCGGATTTTTTGAATGATATGAGTATTTGGAATGTTCTCCTGTATGCGAAAGAAAAGTGATTTTTTTCCCCGTGGCAATAATGGTTTCTACAGGATGGCCGGATAAAAGGAATGTGATCCTGATTTTATTGGGAAAGACTGTGGCCCAGGCAATTTTAAACTTATCCTTTTTTGTTTTTGTTTCAAGCCTTATCCAGCCGGTTCCCTTACTTGTAATAATGTGTTGGTTAAATGACCTTGCCTGGT
Organism: Desulfobacula sp.; assembly: GCA_023144585.1. GTDB lineage: Bacteria > Desulfobacterota > Desulfobacteria > Desulfobacterales > Desulfobacteraceae > Desulfobacula. The sequence goes on from JAGLFI010000037.1 coordinate 6,197, forward strand.
TTGCAAGCAAAAGGGCTTTTTTGTCAAGTAGAGGATTGGTATCAGGCCTGAGTTGTGCACAGCCCGAGAGAATCAATATAAAGACGGTAAAATAGATTAAGCGGAACAATAAGTTTTGGCTAATCATTTATTTTTTTCTGCACAGCTTCAATTTTTTTTTTAAGCTCGACAACTTTTTCCTTGTCATCATCCTTGGCATTGGACATTGCTTTTTTATATGTATTTATGGCTTTGTTAAGCTGATTTGTTTTTTGATAAGCATCCCCTAAATGATCGGATATAATGGTCTCAAAAGAAGTTAATGCGGCTGCTTTTTCAAGGTATTTCACAGCTTTTTTGTAATTGCCTTTTTTATAATAGACCCAGCCCAGGCTGTCAGTGATATATCCATCATCAGGCTTAAGTTCATAAGCTCTTTTGATAAGCAAAAGCGCCTCATCTAATTTTATTTCCAAGTCTGCATAGGAATACCCCAGGTAGTTCAAGGCGCTGGCATCTTTTGGATCAATTTCAATAATTTTTTTCATGATGCTGATACTTTCTTCCTTCAAACCTGCTTTCTCCTGTACTGCGCCCAGCCGGAACAATAATGATGTATTTTCAGGAGAATCTTCCAGACCTTTTTTTAAGAGAGTTATCGCTTTTTCATAGCTTTCGTCTTTTTCATAAAACGAGGCAAGATAAATGATAATATCAATATTTTTTGGAAGGGTTTTATACTTGCTTTCAAGATAATTTATGGCAGTTTGATCTTCTCCGAGTTTTTTATAGAGAAAAGCAATATTCAGGATGGTTTTTTTATATTGAGAATGGTTGGGCCTGATCTTCAAATAAAGGAAAACAGCTTTTTTGAAATCTTCAATTGCTTCATAGGCCATCCCTGCAAAAAAAATCAGGGTTGAACTCTCGGGGTCACCTTTAAGCATTTGAGAAAAAACAATCACAGCATCTTTATATTTTTTGTCGGAAAGATATTCGTCCACAGCAACCATGACGAGCCTGGAATTACTTTCAACATCCCGGCCAAGCTCCATGAACAGATCTGCTGCTCTTGTTTTTTTGTTAGTTTTGTAATAGTGCAGAGCCACGCCTAATTGTGCCCGATTATTATCCGGCTCTATTTCAAGTATTTCTTTGTAGATTTCTAATATTTTTTGGTTATTTTCCTCTTTATTATCGGGGGTGTTTTGACGGCTTAAAATTTTTATCAATTGAAATCGTGGCTCCATAAGATCAGGCTCAAGCTCAATTGTCTTTAGAAATTGGGTTTCAGCAAGCTCATATTGTTTTTCGGCCATATAGACCTCACCCAGATAAAACCAGGCAACATAATAGTCAGGGAATTGCACAACCATTTTTTTTAATAGTACCAACGCCTCTGAATAGTTCTTTTTCTCCATATATATCTTGCCAAGACGAAGAAAGGTTTCTTTGTTTTTTGGATCAAGTGCTAAAATTTTGTTTAAAATTTCAACCAGTTCTTTTTCATTCATGGTATCTTTTTTAAGTTGGATGAAAAGAAGCAGCCCATCCACATTATCAGGGCTTTGCCGAACCAGTTTTTCAGCCAGTTCCAATGCTTTTTTCCTGTTGTTTTGCCTCAGGTATAACCGGCTTAAATCCCTGGTTAATATAAATGAATCCGGGTCTTTAGCAAGTGCTTTTATCAGTGAAGCAGTGGCTTTCTGATACTCTTTGTTTTTAATGTGAATTCGAGACTCAAGATAATAATAGTTTGCAGAAAGATTATCTTCTTGCTGAGCTTCTTTTTTTTGAACCATCTGAGTTTGTGCAGATTTTTTGCTTTGTTTAAGTTGTGTGCAGCCAGCGAGAAAAAAACTTAAAACAAAAATGAGAAGAATATAAACAAGACTTTTTTTCATACTTTGCATTACCTTATAATATAAACAAATTGAAATTTACTGGGTATGATCGTACATGTCAAAATCAGGCATGTCTTTTTTGAAAAAGGCCTTCATTTTTTTTAAAATATTATTTTCGATCTGTCTTACCCGTTCGCGTGATATTGAGTATATTTCTCCTATTTGCTGAAGCGTTTCAGGGCTGTCAGAGAATATTCTTCTGTTAAAGATATCCAGTTCTCTTTCATTAAGGGTTTTTTTGAATTTATTCACTTTTGTATGCAGGATGTCTTCAATTTCTTTTTTGGCCACACGATCTTCAGACGAATCAGTTTCAACGTTTATGAATTCAATTCTTTCAGTATTTGAATCACTCTTTAACGGTTCATCAAGACTTAAGTCCCAGTTGGCCAGTCTTTGATCCATATCAACCACTTCTTTTTCAGACACACCCAATCTCTCTGACAACAGCTTAGGTTTTGGATCAAAACCCTGCTCAATCAGCCTTCGTTTCTCTTTTTTCAGCCTGAAAAACA
>JAGLFI010000038.1 GCA_023144585.1 Desulfobacula sp.
GAATACGGAACATTACAAATTAATCATGTATGTGAAAATATTTTGCGGTCTGACAATAATTTTGATATACAGGGAAAACTTTTTAAAAAAATAATCATGGTGAATACCAATGATTATAAGAAAAGTTTGTTTAACGGTGATACCGGCATTATTTTTGAAAAAAGAGGAGGGGTTAACACTTTTTTTAAGACCCTGGAAAATAAAATAAAACAATATCGTGCATCAGATCTTCCCGGGCATGTAGCTGCTTTTGCAATAACGATCCACAAAAGCCAGGGATCTGAGTATAAAACGGTTTTAATTATAGTGCCGGATAAACTGTCTCCCATCATGACACGGCAGTTATTGTATACGGGAGTGACAAGGGCAAAAACAAACATCATTATTGTTGGAAATATAGATATTATTAAAAAGGCTGTAAACCTGTCTGTAAACAGAAATTCGGGTTTATCCACGTGCCTGGAAAAAGAAATAATAGACATTTAATAAGAAAGAAAATATTTTGAAAAAAAATCAAACCATTCCCGATAAAATTTGGCATTTTTTTTGTTCTGTAAAACTGACGGTTTATACACTTGTGCTTCTTGCAACCACATCAATCTTTGGAACTGTTATTCTCCAAAATGGTATGGAGCAAGAATATCGAAGGCTTTATGGTGAAGCTTTTTATAATCTGATTAAGGTATTCAATCTTAATGATATGTATAATGCCTGGTGGTTTTTATCGTTGATTATCATACTTTGTATCAACATAGTTGTATGTTCAATTGAGCGCCTGTCTATTACCTGGAAAATTATTTTCCCGAAACAAATTAAGTTTAACCCACAAAGGTTTAGAAAATTAAAAAATCTTGAAATCTTTACAGTCAATGAAGACGTTAAATCCTTATCAGGCCGATATAAAACCTTTTTATCCAAAACTGCCGGTAAAGTAATAAAAGAAGACACTGACTCAGGCATAGTTTTGTATGCAGAAAGAGGAAGATGGACAAGAATAGGTGTATACGTGATCCACTCCAGCATTCTTTTGCTTTTTATCGGTGCATTAATCGGAGGGCTTTTCGGGTTCAAGGCTAATTTGCAGCTGGATGAGGGCGAAACATCGGATACGGCTTTTATCTTTAAAAAAAAGATGTCGGTAAACATTGGTTTTTCCATAAAATGCAATGATTTTTTTGTAAAATTTTATGATACGGGTGCACCTGAAGAATTCAGATCAACTCTGACGATTATTGAGAATGGTAAAGAAAGTTTTACCAAAGATATCCGTGTCAATCAACCGCTGAGATATAAAGGCATCAATATATTTCAGTCCTCCTATGGTACAGCTCAGCCGGACAGCATCATTCTTGATATTATCAGACTATCCGACAAGGAAGTAACAACTAAAACCATTAAAGTCGGACAGGAAATTCAATTGCCGGAAGATCAGGGCCTGTTCAAGCTTGAAGGGTTTATGCCGCATTTTGATTTCAGGGGTACTAACCTTGGGGAAGCATTTATAGGAAAGATAACTCAAAAGGACGGTAATAGTTTTCAGATTGCTCTTCCAATAAAATTTCCAACCTTTGATAAAATGAGGAAGGGAGCATTTGCCTTTGTGGTCAAAGAATTTGAACAAAAATATTATACCGGCCTACAGATTACAAAAGACCCCGGGATATGGTATGTCTATTCAGGATTTATCTTAATGATCATTGGATGCTGGATTACCTTTTTTATGTCTCACCGGTCCTATTTTATTGAAATTAAAAAAGATAAAGACAATAGGTCTATAATCAGCATTTCAGGGACTACCAATCGAAACAGCCAGGGAATGAAACTTAAAATTCAAAAAATTGTTGTAAAATTAAAGGGTAAATAATTCTTATGAACAGTTCTTTAGCATTATCATCGGCAACATTTATTTATGCACTGGCTTCAGTTTTTTATATTGGATCGTTTACTTTTAAAAAACAAATCCTTGCGAAAGTAGGTTTTATTGTTCTTATAATAGGTTTTTTAGACAATACCCTTGGCATTATTTTAAGATGGATTGAGTCCTACCAGATGGGGTACGGGCATGCACCTTTTGCCAATATGTATGAATCTCTGGTATTTTTTTCCTGGACGGTTGCCATTCTCTATATTTTTGTTGAACTCAAATACAAAGAAAGAATTATCGGCGTGTTTGCAACACCTTTGATCTTTCTTGCCATTGCATATGCTTCTCTTTCTCCTGATATCAGCAGTAAAATAAGTCCTTTAATTCCGGCACTTAAAAGCAATTGGCTCATTGCCCATGTGATTACCTGTTTCTTAGGGTATGCCGGCTTTGCCGTGGCCTTCGGGTTCAGTCTCATGTATTTTGTTAAGCCAAAAAATTCTAATAATAAATCCATATTTGCAAAGCTGCCTTCATGGGAACTCATTGATGAGTTGACCTATCAAATGGTGGTTTTCGGATTTCTCTTCCTTACCATCGGTATCATTACCGGTGCGGTTTGGGCCAATTCTGCCTGGGGCACATACTGGAGCTGGGACCCCAAAGAAACCTGGTCCCTTATCACCTGGTTGGTTTATGCCATCTTCATGCATTTAAGAATGATGAAAGGCTGGCACGGGAGACACCTGGCCTGGGTATCCATCATCGGTTTTCTTGCTGTTATGTTTACTTATTTTGGGGTAAACTATGTGCTCAGCGGACTCCACAGTTACGCTTAACCATTATATGCCAACATTTGCGTTGTCTTAATTTATCTTGACAAGAAAACAAGATATTAATATAGAATAACGCTAATGATGGACGTGATTGCAAGACAGTTTAAGATTGCTGTCTGCAAAGGAAATAGTCCAGGTTATAACCATATGGGTTTTACCTGGACAAAATGGTTAAAGTATCATCAACATTTTAAATTGATGGAGTTTTCATGAGCGAAACAGAAAACAAAACTGAAAATGGTTCCATGGAGAGTGCAGGGGAATGCACTGCCGGAGACACAAAAGATGACAAGGGTTTAGGACTCGGTGTCATCTTTTTTATTGTTGCATTTGTTGTATGCTTCTTGTCCGGTACGCTGCTGTTTCCCAAGTTGCTTTATTCAAAAAAAGAGCAGCCTTTTAACTTTGATCACGCGCTTCATGTCTCGGAAGCAGGTGATTGTGAATCTTGCCATTCTTTAAGAGAGGACGGCAGCTTTTTAGGAATACCCAAGCTTGCGACATGTCTGGACTGCCATGCAGAAGATCCTATGGGTGAGACTGAAGATGAAGCCGTATTTGTAGAAGAGTATGTATCAAAAGAAAAAGAAATTCCCTGGTATGTCTATTCAAGACAACCAGATTGTGTCTTTTTTTCCCATGCCGCACACACAGAAGCTAACGGTATGGATTGTGTAACATGTCATGGTCACATCGGAGAATCCACTTCTTTAAAACCCTATGAAGAAAATAAAATCACAGGCTACAGTCGTGATATTTGGGGTAAAAATATCTTTGGAATTAAAAAACATTCCTGGGATCGTATGAAGATGGATGACTGCGCAGCGTGTCACAAAAAAGAAACAGGCCACAAGGGGTATTGTTTCCAGTGTCACAAGTAAGCAACCTAAAAAACAAGAATTCAAAAATTTTATAGAGGAATTATTTATGAAAGTTGACAGAAGAAGCTTCTTGGGATTGGGACTTGGTGCAGTTGCCGGTATTGCAGTTTCCCCTGTCGGGTTGAAGCTGACAGATGATTCATCCATCTGGACCCAGAACTGGCCATGGACTCCTGTCCCTGTTGACGGAGAAGTAACGTATGAAAGTTCGGTCTGCAGCCTTTGTCCTGGAAGCTGTGGTATAAGCGTCAGGAAGATAGACGATAGACCGGTTAAAATAGAGGGCCTTGCTGACTACCCTGTAAACGACGGCGGTGTCTGTCTCCACGGGATAGCAGGCCTTCAATACCTGTATGATCCTGCAAGGATAAAATCACCATTGAAAAAAAATGGTGATAAATTTGAAGAAATATCCTGGGATGATGCCATTGCGATTGTTGCAGACAAACTTGCTGATATCCGCAAAAAAGGATCACCCGAAAAACTGGCCTGCATAGCTGATAAGGAACAAGGATCGGTTTCAGGGCTGTTTAAAAGATTGCTCAAAACCTTTGGTTCCCCCAATTTTTATACCATGCCAAGTCTTGAATCCTATCTTGAAGTGACAGCGGCAGCAATGCATGGTGAAGGGAAAACAATTGCTTTTGATCTTGAGAATTCGGATTTTATTTTAAGCTTTGGTGCAGGGATCATCGAAGGGTGGGGATCACCTGTTAACTGCTTTAAAGCAAATGCATCAAGAAAAGAAAGACACGCAAAGCTCTATCAGATTGAACCGCGTCTATCCAATACGGCTGCCAATGCAGACAAATGGATTCCGATAAAACCGGGTACCCAAGCCGACCTGGCCCTGGGATTGTGCGCTGTCATATTGAAAAACAACCTGTTTGACAGCAATGCTACAGCTAATTTTAAAGGCGGTTTCCATAAACTGGCGGCAATACTTCAAAAAAATTATGCACTTTCAAAAACTGCTGAAATTACCGGTGTAAAAGCAGTCGATATTGAAAAGCTCGCAATCCTGTTTGCCAAGGCAAAAATGCCGGTTGCAGTTTTTGGTCATGGTCGAGGTGACGGCGCCCAAAGTTTAAAAGAACTTGCTGCAGTTCATACATTGAACTGCCTGGTTGGCAATATCAATAAAAAAGGCGGTACCTTTGTCCTGCCGAAAAATGAATATCTGGAATTTCCGGATGAATCAATGGACAGTATTGCGGATGCAGGGTTTGCAAAATCTAAAACCGGGCGCTATGTGAACCAGCTTATAGAAAAGGTAAACGCATCTTCGCAACCTGCTATTGAGGCGCTCTTTGTTTACAATACAAATCCCTGTTACTCTCTGCATGATCCCAAGAGTGTTAAACAGGCGTTTGGAAAAATTCCTTTTGTTGTCAGTTTTTCATCATTTCTTGATGAAACAGCGAAAGAAGCTGATATTATTCTGCCAAGCCATACATTCCTGGAACGACTTGAAGATGTTCCGTCCTGTGCAGGGCTTGCAAAGAGTGTTGTCGGACTAACAAAACCTGTCATCGAACCTGTTTTTAATACAAAAAATCCAGGTGATGCTGTCATCTTAATTGCTAAAGCCCTGGAAGGAAGTATCGCCCAAAGTTTTGAATGGGAAATCTATGATGAATGTCTTGAGAATATCACTTCCGGAATATGGGACTCTTTATCAGAAGACGGCCATGTTGTCATATCCGACGGTCCTGGTGAATCTACTGCAGTTAATGTTTCTTTTCTTGCCGATAACCCTGTAACGATTCAGGCCCAGGGTGATTATGAACTTACGCTGATCCCTATTGATAACATGAGATTGATCAATGCAGGAACGACCGCATCTCCTTTTGCAATTAAAACGGTTTCAGATAGGGTTTTAAAAGGCAGTGATATTGTAATAGAGATGAATCCTTTAACGGCCAAGGGTCTTAAGGATAAAGGGTTTGCAATATTGACAACCCCCATGGGCAACGCCCGCGTTATGATAAATTTAAACGAAGGCATGATGCCGGGTGTCATTGGAATGGTTGAAGGCCTTGGTCATACCCTTAATACTAAAAATATGTCAAATAAGTATGTGTCAAACAAGGGTGTAAATATAAATGACTTAATTGGCCCGGTAATTGAATCCGGTTCAGGGCTGGATGCTGCCTTTGGAATTAAAGCAAAAATTTCCAAGGCCTAAAATTCCCAAAAATTCAAGGATAAATTGCTAAAGAGGTTCTTAATGAAACAAGAAAATAATAAAGCACATAAGTTCGGAATGGTTATTGATCTGGACAAATGCACAGGATGCGGTTCCTGCATGGTTTCGTGCATGTCTGAGAACAATGTTCCGTTTAAGGAGGATGAATCCAATAAAAAGGATAGCATCACCTGGATGCGTGTTTATAAATTAACCAATGGTAAATCCTTTCCTGATACTGAAATTGTATATTTGCCAAGGCCCTGCCAGCATTGTGGTGGGAAAGGGGACCATGGTCATTCACCCTGTATTTCAGTTTGCCCTGCCACTGCGACGGATTATGGCTACGATACAGGAATTGTCAGCCAGATTTATACACGCTGTTTTGGATGCAGATACTGCATGGGGGCCTGTCCTTATCATGCAAGGTATTTTAACTGGTGGGATCCTAAATGGCCTGAAGGCATGGAAAAATACCTGAGCCCCAATGTGTCTCCGAGAATGAGAGGGGTTGTGGAAAAATGTAGTTTTTGCTACCACCGATACCAGGCGGCCAGAGATACGGCATATTATGAAGGACGAGATGATATTGAAGAGCATGAATATCAGACCGCCTGTACCACAGCTTGCCCTGCCGGTGCCATTGTATTCGGTGATCTTAATAATCCTTTTCATAAGGTACATCAGATTGTTAAACCTGATCCGCACCCGGATACAAGAAATAAACATGTTATTGGAAAATCAAGAAATCCTAAAGTTTTCAGGCTGCTTGAAAGGCTTGGAACCAATCCAAAGATTTATTATCTTTCCGAGCGGGAGTGGGTGAGAAAACAAGGGGATAACTATCTGGATGGTGAATGGGATGAAATCAAAAATCATCATGGGTCTTCATCTCATGGTTAAGAAATTCAAAACCTTATTTAGGAGTGAATAAATATGGATTCTGCATTAATACCTAAAGGTGCAAAACGCTGCTCATTTCCAAAGTTTACCATTGGAATTGCCATCGTTAGTGCCGTACTGCTTTGGGGCGTTTATGCCATGTTCCTTTGCTGGTTTAAAGGCCTAAACCAGACCAATATGAATGATTACTACGGGTTTGCCCTTTGGATATGGGCTGATCTGGCCGTCATTGCTGTTGGCGGCGGCGCATTTTTTACAGGTCTGTTGAGGTATATTTTAAAAGTTGACGAATTGAAAAATATCATTAATTTTGCCGTTATCATTGGTTTTATCTGCTATAGTTCGGCGTTGTTAATCCTTGCCATTGATATTGGACAGCCTTTGCGCGGCTGGTTCATTTTCTGGCATGCCAATGTCCATTCAATGCTGACAGAGGTAGCCTTTTGTCTATCTGCTTATTTTGCCGTATTGACCATTGAGTTTATACCCAATATTCTTGAAAACAGACAGGTTAATAAAGTACCTTTCTTTCATCACCTTGCCCATAACATGCATGGTGTGATGGCAGTATTTGCTGCAACCGGTGCCTTTCTTTCCTTTTTTCATCAGGGATCTCTTGGTGGTGTTGCGGGTGTTCTGTTTGGCCGTCCGTTTGCTGTCAGAGAAGGTTTGCTGATCTGGCCCTGGACTTTTTTCCTGTTTACATGGTCAGCAGCAGCATTCGGCCCTTGTTTTACCCTTCTGATCACTAAGATTACAGAAGTGATCACCGGTAAAAAACTTGTCAAAGATAATGTGGTTTACCTTCTTGCTAAAATATCCGGGTGGATGATTATCACCTATATTACTGCCAAGATTATTGATACCATATATTGGGCAATGGTTACAGCCCCCAGTCTTGGATTTACTCTGAGCCATTTTTATACAGATAATAGTTTCTACGGATACTGGATTTTAGTGACAGAAATTATAATATGTGGTGTTGTTCCGGGTTTGATTCTGATCATGAAATCTACCCGGGAAAATCCGACCCTGCGTATTATTGCTTTTGTACTTGGAACCATTGGCATTTGCTTGAACAGATGGGTCATGGTGCTTCAGATTATGGCGGTTCCGGTAATGAGTTTTGATACCTGGGCTCTTTATATTCCAAGCTGGCAGGAAGTTGCTACAACAATTTTACCTGTTGCATATGGAATCATTTTAATTGCCATTGCTTATCGTTATCTTCCTGTATTTCCACAAGAGAAGGAACTTAACAGGTAATGCTGAACTAAAATTTACCCATCTGCGACGGCGCTACTGCTTTTTTTGTTTATTGCATATGGGTAATTTTTTATACAAATATCAGTTTTGTTAAAAATCAATGAAATGTTTTATATAGAGGAGGAAAATTATGTTTCCTTTTAGTTTTGAATGGATTTGGGATATGGGGCACGTGGTTTTTTTTGGTGGTTTATGGTATGCTGTTGGCATCCTTGGTGCCGGCATGACATATTGTCTCTTAAAGGCGGCCTGCGACACCATTAATGATAGTGATAATAAAACATCCCATTAAATTTGATTTTGGCTTAATTTGAACCTGACCAATTCATAATAAAGTTCAAGCGAAGAGAGCGGTTACTCTCTTATGTAAGTTAAAAGTTAAAAAGTTTTTGCTATTGCAATCAACACTGTTAAATTATGACAAAATGTCATACATGTCTGTGTCACCGTCTTAAAAAAATACCCGGAGCTTGATTTACAAGCCCCGGGTAAAAAATTCAATCAAGAAATTTAAAGTTATAAAGTTGAAAGGTAATTTTTAATTAATTGTTATCTGTTTAAGTTCTTCTTTCGCAGTGTCTTTTTTTAAGGTTAATTGTAAAATGCCATCTTTATAATCAGCATTAACAT
>JAGLFI010000039.1 GCA_023144585.1 Desulfobacula sp.
AGGCACCCCATCGATATTGTGGGACTGGGAGAAATGGGAATCGGTAATACCACCTCTGCCTCTGCCATTATCTGTATCATCACGGGGATTCTGCCTGCCCGGGCAACAGGAAGAGGAACCGGAGTGGACGACAAAGGCCTTGCACACAAAACCGAGGTCATTGAAAAAGTCTTAAATTTTCATACTATTGATCCTGCAAACGGATTTGAAATCCTTCAGAAAATCGGTGGCTTTGAAATAGCCGGCATTGCCGGGGCTGTTCTTGCAGCAGCGTCAAAAAGATGTGCCATTGTTCTTGATGGTATCATCTCAAGTGCAGCAGGACTTGTAGCTTATGTCATCAACCCTGCAATTCAGAAGTATCTCATATCCGGTCACAAATCTGTCGAAAAAGCCCAGACAGCCGCCCTCTCCCACATGGGCCTTACACCGATGATTAATTTAAATATGCGGCTGGGTGAAGGCACAGGAGCTGCCCTTGCCATTGACATGGCAGATGCTGCCTGTAAAATTATGACCCAGATGGCATCCTTTGATGAGGCAAAGGTCGCTAAATCATCTATAAAGTCATAAAAACATTTTAACCCGATTACAATATCATTTTAATCAGACCCGTCAGTGTAGATCTTTGCCAGATTAAAATCTGCAAGGATTGTGTAAAGGCAGGGCACTACTAACAACACCAGTATAGTGGACATCAGCAGCCCGAACACAATGGAGCAGGCCAAAGGAATCAGAATTTGCGCCTGCATGGATCTTTCCGAAAGAAGAGGCATCAACCCTGCAATAGTGGTCACCGAGGTTAAGAGAACTGCCCTAAACCTCGCCCTTGACGCCAGTTTTCCAGCCTCGGCCACTGATTTACCTTTTGCCGTATTCTGTTGGATAAAACTGACAAGAAGAATGGAATCATTTACCACAATACCGGCCAGGGATACAAATCCCAGAATACTGGGCATAGAAATATCAAGCCCCATAAGAATGTGTCCCCAGACGACACCGATGAAGGCAAAAGGAATAGTAACCATGATTACCAGGGGTTCATGATAGGATTTGAATTGAAAGCTTAAAAAACAAAATACACCAAAAATACCGATAGCAAAGGCTTTTACCATACCGCCCATAGAAGCCTTCATCTCCTTTGCCTGGCCCTCCAGATTGATGGTGATACCGGGAAATTGTTTTTTCAATTCCGGCAGAAACTTCACCTTTGTATCCGAGATGATATCTGCTGCATTGGCCACCCGGGTGTCCACGTCCCCTGTCACTGTGACCGTTCGGTTTGCATCCACCCGCTTGATCCCGGCATATCCCCGGCTGTAGGTAATGGAAGCCACGGTGTCTAAAGGAACGCGGTCTCCATTGCCATTCATGAGATAAAAATTTTCAAGACGAGAAATACTGTTCCTGTCAGCACCTGCCATCCTGAGATTGACCTCATAGGATTCATCCCTCACAATGATCGCACTGGCAGTGGTACCGTAAAAAGCTGCTCTCAGCTGTTTTGAAACGATTCTGGCATCAAACCCCCTTATTTTTGCTTCTTTTTTAAGTTTTACCTGGATTTCAGGTTTCCCGGGCCGAAGATCATCATATAGATCTGACACACCTTCATAAGAGTAGAACCAGTCAATCAACTTTGTGGATGCCAGTTTCAATTCATCCAGGTTGTTTCCTTTGAGCCTGATTTTTATAGGGAGTCCGCCAGGCCCGATAGCAGGTTCCTTAAATGCAATAGCAATGGCATCCGGGATATCCCCGGCAAGAATTCTCCACTGATGGATGATATCATCCATGGTACCGGATCGGTTTTCAGCATTTAACAAATCCAGAGAAACAGTGGCCACATGGGTGCCCTTTTCCCCGGCATCAGCATTGGTGTTGTATAATACGCTGATATGGCTCCCCAGATCGTCCTTGTCCGGCTGGGATAAGGAGAGTTGCGCATTCATTTTTTCAGCTGCGGTTACCATCTGGTCCACATAATACTCGGTTCTTTCAAGAGGCGTCCCCTGGGGGAAAAGAATTCTTGCCTGCAGCACATCCCCTTCAATATCCGGGAAGGTCTGGAGTTTCAAATGTCCGCCTGCTATCATGGAGATGGAGGCAATAAAAGCAAAGATGACAAACCCGACAAAAAAATACCTGAAATTTACCACCGTATCAATGATGGGCCCAAGAACCTTTTCCCGAACCCAGTGAAGCCCCTCATCCATCTTCTGACGAAACCAATTTTTCTGTCCGCCGGTCGCATGCTTTAAAAGAGAATGGGACAGGTGATTGGGAAGAATTAAAAATGCTTCCACAAGACTCACACAAAGAGTCAGGATCAGAATCACGGGTATGACATAGAGCACCTTTCCGATATCACCTGCCATGCCCAGGGCAAGAGCCCCGAAAATAAACAAAGTGGTTAAGAATGAAGAAAATACGCCTGCTGCCACTTCAGAAATACCGTCCACAGTGGCGTTGAAGGCATTTTTGCCCTTCTCAAGGTGGGCTGCAATATTTTCAGCAATTACAATGGCATCATCCATCAAAAGCCCTATCCCGATTAAAAGCCCGACCATGGAGAGCATGTTGATGGAAAGCCCCAGGTGTTTCATAAAAAAGAAGGTCAAAAAAAAAGAGACCGGCAGCCCCATGGCCATCCAAAAGGAAAAGCCAAAAGGGAAAAAGAGCAGCATGACCAAGAACACAAGAATCAGTCCAGCCACAGCATTTTTAAGTAACATTTTAAGGCGGTCCCTGACGATTTTGGACACATTCTGGGTAATGGTAAATGAAACACCAGACGGTGCTCGAGCCTGCTCTTCCTCTAAAAAAATCATAACCGCATCCATGATTCTCAATGCATCTTCAGACTTGGTCTTGTTGATCTGGAGAAGCCCTGCCCGTTTTCCGTCAAACAGAATCTTATCCTCATCATCCATGAACCGGTCGGTAATTTGGGCAATATCCCCCAGACGGATTCCAGCACCTGTTTCTGAAGATATAACAATGAGATTTCCTAATGCCTGAAGGGTTTTTCTTTCTTCGGAAAACCGGATCAGGATATCTGAGTCCCTTGTTTCCAGGTTGCCGGCCGGCAGATCTATATTCTGGGCTGCCACCGCCTCTTGGATATCAGACACGGAAAGGCCCAGTTGCATCATATTATAGAACGGAATCTCAATTAAAAATTCATGATCTGAAAACCCCAGAATTTCCACTTGCGAGACTTTATCAAAATGCTTTAATCGATCTTTCAAGTCTTCACAATAAAACTTCAAATGCAAAGGACTCATGGGCCCTGTAACCGCCACAGACACCACCGGGTCTGTTCGGTTGATCCGTTTGACAATCACATCTTCCACTTCTCCCGGGAAATCATTAATGGCCTCAACTTCTGTTTTGATATCATTGAAAAATTCTATGATATCACTACCTTCCAGCATTTCCACCACAACAGACGCACTGTTTTCCATGGCCGTACTCTTGATCTCGACAACATTACTCACAGTGTCAATGGCATCTTCAATGCGTTGGCAGACCGAGGCCTCCACATCTTCAGCAGTGGCCCCGGGATAGGCCACTGAGATTTCAACGGCATTGATGGCAAAATCAGGAAATGTTTCACGTTTCAGATCGGTCACAGACATGGCACCCAGGGCGATAAACAGCAGCATCAGAAGATTGGATGCCGTGGGATGGGCACACATATAAGAAATGACCTGTTTAAATGCGTTCATCTTCAGTCTGCCTCCCCAAGGGCCTGTTGTTTCAAGAGCTCCAGCTCCTCTCCTGCCTGAACCGGATTCAAACGCATTCCTTCTATAGCCGGTATAAGATCGGTGAGCACCAGGCTTTCCCCCTCTTCAAGTCCTTTGGACAGCACCGCCACATCATCCATATTGAACTCAACATCCACCGATCTGATTTCAAGCGAGTTTTCAGGGGTGCAGATATAAACCTTTCCTTCATGGACAGCACTTCTGGGCACCACAAACCTGTTCGGCAACGATCGGCCTTTCAATACTACCTCCACATACATATTAGTGACCAGGGGCGGCCGTTTCCCTGGAATTATATTTTCATAAGGGTTATCCACTGTAATATAGATGGTAAGAGCACCCGTCTTAAGATCCATGGATTCACTGATCCTGGAAAATGTGCCATCCCACTCAATCAGGACATCCCTGTCCACGGGAAGTCTGACCTTTGCTGTAATGCCGACGGCTTGACGGAGGGTTTCCACATCCGGCACTCCCCCAATACTTTTCCCATACTTTCCGGGTAGAAGCATCATAAAATTTTTAGGTGCCAGCGAAACTGGAATTTCTGCCTTATCAACGCTTTCAGCTTTAACCAGAACGGTTCCGGCTGCTGCAAACTGGTGCAGTTCAATATTTACAACAGACAGACGACAGTCAAAGGGTGCACGAATTTCAGTTTTAGCAACATCCAGCTGACGTTCCGTCACTGTAGATTCACCGGATTTTTTCTGAGCCAGCAGCACTTTTTTCTGGGACGGAATCAGATCAAGCGCATTCTGCAAATTGTTCACCGTAGTCTGATGGGCCAAAAAATTTCTTTCTTCTTTTTCAAGATCAGAAGTTGAAAGATACTCATTTGCAAATAATTCGCGTTTCCTTTTAAGCTCCTGACCGGCACTGGTAAGGGATCTTTTTTCAATGGTCAGTAGCCGTTGCGTATTTTTTCTGGATTGTTCAAGCTCCTTAATCCTTGCATCCACACTCATCAAATCCGCCACCCCACGGCTTTCAGCCAAACCGTATGAAATGGTATCAATTTTTAGCAGAACCTCGCCCTTTTTTATAAAATGTCCTTTTTTAAGATTCTCATGAACAAAAACAATTTTCCCACTGACCTCGGAAATAGCCTGCCAGGTCCGGTCTGCTTCAACATACCCATACGTGATAACCCGTGACACAACCGACATTTTTTCCAGGGAGATCACCCGGACGGTCTGAACCCGTTCTTTGTTTTCAAAGCGGACAGGCGCCTTTTTATTCGTTTTCATCACAACAAAGAGTATGATTCCGCAGACGATGGGAATAATGATCAATAATTTTTTTAAAATTTTCATATGCTTTCCTGATATCTATTTTAATGTATGTTTCAAAATATAAGTTCGAGATAGTCGATGCGCAACCCCTTTATCATTATTTACAATCGCCGCATGATCCGGGTCTCATTACCCTGAAACCATTCCCCATGAAAAAAGTTCTTCCTTAGCCAGAATGCCGGAAGCCTTGGCCACACTTACAGATTCATGGTCCAAAATATCCATCAAAGCATAATCCAGACCTGCCGCTGCCAGCATGGCGATATAGCTTTGCTCCACAAGCCTCTTTTTGGTTTTATCCCCTGCCCCTGTGGTCAGATTGGAAAGTCCTGCAATGGTCCTCACAGGAAAACTCAATAAATCCGGTAACATCCTTATAACATTCAAAACAGCCCTTGCCTGGACAATCCCGTCTTCCCAGGCCAAAGGCGGTACAACCGGATCAATAATGATCCGCTCTTTTGACACCCCGGCCGCATCCGCCTGTTCAAACAACTCAAGGGCGATCTCAAACCGCTTAGCCTCATCCCTTGGCACCCGGCTGTCCGGATAAAGAAGGAACCCGATAATATCTGCATCATACTCCTCTGCCAGAGGTACAATTTTCTCAAGTTTATGGGATTCAAGGGAAAACCCGTTAATGATCACCTTGTTGTCTACAGCCTCAAGTCCCACCCTCATAGCAACCGGATTGGAAGTATCAATGAGCAACGGCAGTTCTGTCACACTCTGTACTGCCTCAATGAAAAATGTCATACCTCTTTCAGAAAATTTGCCCAACGGCCCGGTATTTACATCAATGGCCCATGCCCCTTTCTCCACACACTGGTTCACAAGTGCCTGTATGGGTTTGGGATCATAAGCCTTAAGCGCATTCTGGATATCTGTTTTTGTAATTCTAAGATTATCAGCAATCAGTTTCATAAAACCATTCTCTATTTACAAGATTGACCAAACACCAGGATAATACCAATGAAATTTTAAAAAAAACAAAAAAAACGACTGTCGTATCTTTTCAGGGGAAAGGGTTTCACTTCACCATCAGTATTACAATAAATTTAGCCCAAACTCTTTGTTAACATCTTT
Source organism: Desulfobacula sp. (assembly GCA_023144585.1). Classification (GTDB taxonomy): domain Bacteria; phylum Desulfobacterota; class Desulfobacteria; order Desulfobacterales; family Desulfobacteraceae; genus Desulfobacula. The sequence goes on from JAGLFI010000039.1 coordinate 6,155, forward strand.
AACAAAATTCTTATATGGAAGATCATCAGTGTAATCTAAATACCCTACAAGTTCTGTTATTTTATCCATACCTATATGATTTGATTTTAACATGATTGATAAAAGTGATAAAATTCTCATCACCTCAATTCCTAATGATTCCGCTAAATTAATCATCCCTTGATCATCCGTTATTATTGGTATACTGAGTATATATCCAACGGAAAGAGCACGCACATCGACTCCAGATGCACTTAATCCTAAACTTATATTTTGTTCCCAAATAAAAGTCTCTGCTAACACAATGTTCTTTTTATCTTGAGTTGATAAGGTTAGACATTTTGATCTGTTTTGCCTATACTCTTTTTGATTTATCCAAGGAAAATTCCTTTTAAGTCTTCGCTCTCTACTAAACTCCTTCTGGAAATCCTCGATGACATATAACGTATAATTTTTATCACCAAAAGACACAAAAAGAAGCGGGTGAATGGTGTAAGCTAATCTCAGGTAGGCATTGGTATCAAGAAGAAATTTTGTTTGAGGCATTTATTTTGTCAGCTCCGCATGAATTTCCTTTGCATCTAAAAGAGTAGTTGCTAAAATCGTTTGAATAAAACCGGGAGATTTATCATTTTCAGATAAATATTTCTTTATTATTTTAAAAAATGAGGCCTGGAAAGTACTTTCCGAAATTTCAATATAGTCTGCGGCCGTATATTCACTGTTCTTATTTAGGACTTCACTAATTTTTGGATACTTTTTATTAAATTTTGTAGTTGCAGGATAAAGGCTTTTATCTATATCTATTTCATTTTTATTCAAATGATATGCATACTTATTAATTGATTTATAGACGGTTATTGGAGAAATCAGGTGATCCTTAGCAAATTGTAAAATTTTGGAAATCTTTTTGGCATTTGTTTTTTGAGCATAAATCTCAAAATAAGCATTTTCCGCACATTCCTTTGGGAAAAGGAATGCCTGGGCAAATTCATCAGCAAAATCTTCACTTAAATCTGTATTTTCATGAAGTGATGGCGAAATAACATGTCCCATTTCATGAACCATCCAAAACAAAAAATCATGAGCATTGCTATCTAAATTCAGATAAATCCATGTTGTTTTAGATGATGGCAAATAAATTCTCAAAGCATTCTCATGGTTTTGCTTACTACCCCAAAGAACGGGGATGACTACAACCTCTAAGTCAACGAATTTTTGGATGAGATGTTCAGGGCGGACAGGATTACAGGCACCAATATTGAAATCTTTTCGTATTTGTGACGACACTTTTTGAAGATAATTATAATCCAAAGACGGTTGTTTTAAAGTAGGCGGTTGTATTATATTATCAAACGGATAAAAATCAACCAATAATTCCAATAACCGTCCCATATCGATTGCTCTATCAAAATGTTGTGTTTTTGTCTTACGATTCATTTTTTTTCTAAAAGAAACAACAGGGGCTAAAGGGTTTGGCTGTTCAATAACCAGTTGATTTATAGGTAAACCAAGAGTAATTCCCATTTTCAACAGCTTGTCCGGTCGTGGGAATTTATCACCTTTGAACCAATTGGTTACAATTGTACGCGATACATCAAGTGCCTTGGAAAGCTTTGCTTGATTGAGACCTTTATCATTCATCGCGCCTCGAACCAAGTCTATATTTAATTGTTTATTCATATTCAAAATTTATATATTTTGTTAACTTTTGTCAACTTATATTTTCTAATTATAGATTTTTTTGGCAAGGTATTTCTACTGTGAAAAACCGCATGTATTTTTACACAGTTTTAAACCAGTTTTCATCAATAGAACCGGCACCACCTAACTCATGCATTGCCTGAAGCAATGGATTCATAAGTTCGTGATATCGGGGCATGTGCATGTTTTTAGGCATCATTTTATTCCCTCAATAATGATTTGAATCTGATTTAATCGTTATTCACGGCCCTATCCATAAACGTTTCAAACTTATCGGCTACTGCAAACTCAACTTTTTCGTTCTTTTTCAATTTTCCGGGACCCATAGCCGCCATCGAGTGACAAGCTTGCTGTTATTTAATTTCGGATCAAGCTTGGCATTTCCAGCTGTTAACCTTTTACGGCATTGTTCCAAAATTTTGCTTTCTCCCGGTGCTATCTTTTCAAGTAAAAAGCCAAGGCGTTTAAAGACAGCACCATTTCTCAATTTTTCACTGTACTCAATTAATAGTTCAAGATTCTTATTTTCCGATTGCAGAAAATTAACCAGCATATCTTTTACAGATAGAATTCCACCTCCAAAAACAGGATTTATGAGCATATCAAGTATGGTTCACACTGGATCAGACACAAGAATTTCCACCTGACCTCTCCATACAGGCTTAAGGCCAAACATGGC
>JAGLFI010000004.1 GCA_023144585.1 Desulfobacula sp.
AAAATCAATAAAGAATGTATTTGTTCATTTTAATGAATTGTAAAAAATATGCGAATAAGACGGCTGTGTGGTACACCACAATATAGAATTTAAGTTGTCGATTGGAGAGGAGCAAGTAAACCATGCCCTCTGGGCTTAACCCAAATCCTGCCCCTCCGGGGTAGGATTTTTACTCCTCCTCTCATTTTTCACCGGACGATAAAAAATTGTATAACTATTGTGGAATTCACCGTACGGTGAAAAAAAGATCTTGTCAAGTAAAATTAACCGTCCGGTAAAAAACAAAATTTAATAGGAGGATGCTGGCATCACTGCGCAAAACGACCATTATGCAGGCAACTATAAAACTCTGTTGATTAAAACAGGTATTTCCATATCTTCCATCCCGGCGATTGATTTGTATCCTTCCATTCGGGACTTTTCATCATATATTCAGGATTTTTCCGTTTTTGTTCCCTGATATTGGCTTGTTTCTCCTGTTCCATTTTTTCCCAGGTCCGGGTGGTCCGGTCAAAAACTTTTTTGTTAATAGTGGTGGTAATCCGGTTGACTTTGTTAATCAGATCCTCTGTTTTTGAAGACTGTTCAAAAAAGGTCATATACCGCTTATTTCCAATATCATAGACCTGGACATCAATGCTGAACCCCCCCAGCCTGGTAACAGTCCCTGCCAGGACAAAGTCACTGTGGGTCAGTCGGGCCATTTCTCCTATCCCGCTGGTTCCGGAGATCTTATCAATGTGGGACAGATAGTCTTTGATTTTATTTGCCGGGATCACTACCACATTGTCCCGCCAGGACAGCCGGGAATAGAGCATATGAAATATCCCTTCCCGAATATGGGTTAAATTTTCAGATGCATTAATATTAAAAGGAAGAACACAGATCGTTTTGATTGCTTCTTCGGCTGTGACGGTCTGTCCGCCTCTTGTTAAAATGCAGAAGGAAATAAATATTGCAAAGATGGTTTGATAAAGCAGATGGTTATTTCTCAAGATTTGGCTCCGTTTAAAGTTTTGATTTCAACATCAGGGTCACGATTTTAGGATCAGCCTTTCCCCTGGTTTTTTTCATGATCCGGCCCATGAAAAAACTGAAAAGTTTGGTTTTGCCGTCTCTGTATGCCACAACTTCATCGGGATTTTCATCAATAACCTGCGCCACCATTGTTTCAAGTTCAAAATGATCTGATACTTGTTCAAGGCCTTTTTCCTTTACAATGCTTTTGGGGTCTTTTGATGTGTCAACCATCTCATCAAAGACTGTTTTAGCGGCGTTGGCATTGATTTTTTTATCCTCAATCAGTTTCAAAAGTTTTGAAAAATCAGCGACTGTTACAGGAGATTTTGCAATGGGTATCCCTTTGTTATTCAGCATGCCAAGCAGGGTTGTCATGATCCAGTTAGCGGCCTGTTTTTTATGTTTCAGGGGGGCGGCCGTCTCTTCAAAAAAATTGGCAAGCTCAATGGATGAGGTTAAAATTTTGGCATCATAATCTGCCAGTTCATACTCTTTCATAAACCGTGAATATTTTTCATCGGGAAGCTCCGGCATTTGCCTTTCAACTTTTTGTATCCATTTGTCATCAACAATGAGCGGTACAAGGTCTGGATCAGGGAAATATCTGTAATCATGGGCTTCTTCCTTTCCACGCATGGAGCTTGTTTTTCTTTTTGAGGGATCCCAGAGTCTTGTCTCCTGGATTACCTGTTTGCCTTCTTCTAAAACATAGGTCTGGCGTTCAATTTCATACAGGATCGCCTTTTCAACATTTTTAAAAGAGTTCAGATTTTTAAGTTCCGCTCTTATGCCGAACTTTTTTTGACCTTTGGGTCTCAATGATATATTGGCATCACACCTGAAGCTTCCCTGTTCCATGTTACCGTCACACACATCAATATATTTTAAAATGGAATGCAGTTTTCTTAAATAGGCGCCCGCTTCCTTAGCCGTCCGGATATCCGGTTCGCTGACAATTTCAATCAGGGGAACTCCGGTCCTGTTCAGGTCCACCATGCTTTTGGCTCTTGCGGGGTCATGGATGAGTTTGCCGGCATCCTCTTCCATATGAATTCGTGTAATACCTATTTTTTTTTGTCCTGACTGCCCGGTTTCAATTTCAAGGTATCCATGTTCGGCAATGGGAAGTGCAAACTGGGATATCTGATATCCCTTTGGAAGATCAGGATAGAAATAATTTTTCCTGTCAAACCGGCTTTCATGATTAATTTTACAATGGGTGGAAAGAGCCGCTTTAATGGCAAAGGATACAACCTGTTTGTTCAGAACAGGCAGCACTCCCGGCATGCCCGTACAGACGGGACAGGTATTGGCATTGGGTGACTTTCCAAATTGGGTGGAGCAGCCGCAGAAAATTTTGGTTTTGGTTTTTAGTTGTGCATGGACTTCAAGACCGATGACAGGTTCAAACTGCATAACTCATTATTTCCCCTATGTTGTCAATTGATAAAAACATACAATAACGTTCTTGTATAACCTTGATGTTTTTATTTATCAATAATTTTTTCAGCAACAAGGATAATGCCATTGTATAAAGAAATCAACTAATGATTGGCCATTCCAGGGTTGTCACCTGTAAATACTCCAAAGTTTCAGTGCATAATTTTGGTTGACCGAGGAATATCAAAAGTATTATTGATACCTTCACGCAGCTTGAAATACTATGTTGGTAAAATATATAGTGACCCGATAACCTGCACAATACTACCAGGAGTTTTGCAATGAAAAGCAAGTGTCACATTCTGTTTTTATTCTGCCCCTATGCCGGGCATTCCGGGCCCCACAGGTTTGATATAAATCACGGTTCAGCTTACCTGGCCGCTTATCTGGAACAGCAGGGTCTGCTTACAAAAATTTTTTATGGATAATACGATAACAACCCAGATTTTCCAGGGGTTGTCGCCAGTCTGGAAGAGCATAATCCCTTATATATCGGGTTTACAGTTTATGGCTCCAATCTGCCCGAGACCATCAGGCTGTCCACCATTATAAAAGAAAAATATCCTGATAAAAAAATTATTTGGGGAGGACCAGAGATCCGGTTCAACCCAGAGAGTCTAATGGAAAAATATGGTAAGATTGTGGACATCTGTGTTTCAGGCGAAGGTGAAATTCCCCTGACTCATCTTCTGACACTTGATATACCCTGGTCTGAAAGGGATATCGCTCAAATCAGCGGTATCACATACCGGCGGATTGAGGACAGCAGGATTGTCTGTAATCCCCCGGGATCGATTCTTGTGGCGCAGAACCGCCTGGGGTTTGCCCGTGGGAACGCTCTGGACGTATATCCTTCTCCGTTCCTTGAAGGAATTATTCCGGATACCTAATTTTAAGGATAAAACCGTGCTGAGTATTTTTACATCCCGCGGATGTCCTTATCGCTGTATATACTGTCAGTTCAGTTCTTTAATCGATCACAAGGTATATTTTCATTCCGTAGACCGCATCATGAAAGAGATCAAGTGGATCCATGCACAGGTAAAAAAGCATCACCCGGAAAAGCCTGAAATCATGATCATGATCTTTGATGAAGCCCTGACCCTTTCCCGGAAACGAATAGAAATACTGTGCAATGAACTCATTGTACATAAATTTGATCCACCCTTAAAGCTGTGGCTGGAAACCCGTGCTGATCATGTGGACAGGGAACTTTTGAGTCTGATTCAAAGGGCCGGTGCAAAGAAAATTAATTTTGGGTTGGAATCGGCAGTGCCGCATGTCCTGCGACGGATAGGAAAGGTAACAGCAAACAGCAGCCGCTCAAAGACAGATGTCAGGGCAGAAACTCGATTTCTTCAAAAGATCCAGGATGCTGTCCGGTTCAGCAAGGACCTTGGCATGTTCACCAGCGTGAGCATGATTGCAGGCCTGCCCGGGGAAACCATGGAAGATGTTCAGGAAACCCTGAGATTTGTCCGGATGCTTGATGTGGATATGTATTATCACAATGTTTTAAATGTCCTGGAAGGAACCCAGCTGGAAAAAGAAGCCGGGAAATTGGGGTATAAATGGGGCGACCGCCCGGTTGGGTACATGGGGAAGTATGGACACCGCTATACAAAGGCCCCGATTCCAACACGATTGCTGCCCCCATTAAAAAATGCCATGGTATACATACGTGATAAGGCAAGGTTTCGGTTTTTACTCAGAGGATGGGGATATACGGATAAGTGTACGGATGAAAAAAGAGTACTGAAATATTATCATCCTTTTATGCTGGATGTAACATTGGCTGATGTGACAGGAGGGTCGGTCACCGATCTATTCCAGCAGATGGCCGGTCTTTCAACCACAGTGTTATGCCTGGAAAAAACCCGTATTGATGATCCTGGGTTTCACAGACAATTCAAGCTCTTGCCAATGAAAAACGGTCGGTTTTACACATTACCTGATGCTGAATCGTTTCCTGGCAGAATCCAGGGCCAGGAAGAGGCTGACCACAGCACACCTTATTTTATACCATTTAAAAATTATCAAAAGTTGGAGGTACCCGATGACGGCCGTACCGTGTTTTTAACCATAACCGATTCCCAAGACTTTGATGCATTTGCCACCCTTGTGATGGATTGCCATTATGAGCTCCATGAAGGACTGGTCCATTCCTCTCAGGGGCTGCTGCCCTTTGACCTGTATGAATCCTGCCGCTGGATCTGTGGTCAGGATCATGCCTGCCCTGCAGCCACACTGACTCACCTTCATTGCGGCCAGGACAGGGGATTGAGTCCCTGCCGGTATTTTCCGGCAATGAATGGCACCTTGGAAGAGATTCGAGAAAGTACTGAAAAATATATTGCAAAGGTACAAAAAAAACGTGGATGCAGCAGCTGCACAGCAAAAGATGGATGCCCAAGGTGTACGGCACCGTTTCCACTGTCTGAGGAGGAATACTGCGATTTTATGAGGTCGTTCTTCATCAGAAACTTTTAAAAGCCTGTGAGCCGGAAAAAGATTTGCAAAGATATTTTGATTGTAATAGTTTGCATACAATTAATTTTGATAGTAATAAAAGGGATGGGGTTTATATGAAGTTTTTCTTTTGTGTCATCGGCATGGCCATGATTGTTGAAGGACTGCCATACTTTGCATTTCCCGGTAAAATGAAGGAAATGGTTCAAATGATTATAGGTCTTGATGATGCAAATCTTAGAAAGTTCGGATTTGTTCTGATGTTTGCAGGGCTCTGCATTATTTATTTCAGTATGGACGGTCGCTGATGTCTCAATTGTCCTTCAGATTATCCGACTATGATTACAATTTGCCAAAGGAAAAAATTGCCCAAACACCTTGTAAAAACAGAAGTGAATCCAAACTCTTACATCTCAATAGAAGATCTGAAAGTATTTTTCATCATCAGTTTAAAGATATTGCAGCTTTGTTGAAAAGGGATGATCTTTTGGTGATCAATGATATCAAGGTGGTTCCGGCAAGGCTGTTGGGAAAAAAAGAGACCGGTGGTAAGGTTGAGGTGTTGATTGTTGATTATGCTGCCGGGATGAAAAATTTGAAGGAAACAGGGTTTTTCAAATGTGACTGTCTGGTTAAGGCATCAAAAAATCCTAAAAAAGGTACAAAGCTTTTTTTGGGAGATGAGGGTGAAGCCAAAATTGAGACCAGTGTTGAAGCTGTCAAGGGATTTATTTCTGAAATAAAGTTTTTAAATGGAGATAAATTTTTAAGCTTTCTTAAAAGATTCGGTAAAATTCCGTTGCCGCCTTATATTAAAAGGGATGATCTGTCATCAAGTAAAAGTGACCGGGAAGACTACCAGACCGTATATGCATCGAAAGAGGGGGCAGTAGCAGCGCCGACAGCAGGACTTCACTTTACAAAAGCCTTGATGGATGATCTTGAAAAAAAAGGAATTGAATTTACAAAAATAACCCTTCATGTTGGATATGGAACATTTGTGCCGGTAAGGGTTGACGATATCAGAGAGCATCAGATTCATTCTGAATATTTTTCCTTATCCAGGGAAAATGCAGACAAAATCAACAGGGCCAAACGTCAAAATCGTCGGGTTGTTGCCGTGGGTACCACCAGTGTAAGAACGCTTGAGTTTCTTTCAGATAAAAATGGCATAGTCATACCCAAAGCGGGTATGTGTGATCTTTTTATATATCCCGGTTACACCTTTAAATGCGTGGATGCCATGATTACCAATTTTCATCTTCCGGAATCCACTCTTTTGATGCTGGTATCTGCATTCTACACCAGAGAAAAAATATTGAACGCATATCAAAAAGCCATAAAAAAAGAGTATCGATTCTTCAGCTATGGTGATGCCATGCTGATTGAATAGGTAAATTTATGTTAAAGTTTGAATTATTAAAAAAAGCAAATAAAAAAAAAGGGTGTGAACTATCAAGAGCCCGACTCGGGACTATTACAACCGATCATGGTGTCATTGATACGCCCATTTTTATGCCGGTGGGAACACTGGGCTCGGTAAAGTCTATCAGTGTTGAAGAACTTGATCATTGCAAGGCCCAGATTATTCTGGGTAATACCTATCATTTATATTTAAAGCCAGGCTGTGAGGTGATTGAACATTTGGGTGGTCTCCATGAATTTATCCGCTGGGATAAGCCCATGCTGACGGATTCCGGTGGATTCCAGTTCTTTTCTCTGGCAAAGCTTGCTAAATTTTCAGATGAAGGTGTGGCGTTTCAGTCTCATATTGACGGATCAAGACATTTTTTTTCCCCTGAAAAAGCCGTTGAGATTCAGATGATTATAGGCGCTGACATCATGATGTCCCTTGACTGGTGCATCGGGCATCCTGCCAGTAAAAAACAGACCCGGCAGGCTTTGGACAAGACAACGCTGTGGGCCGAAAGAGGGTTTGATTTCTGGCAGGAAAAAGGAGCAGTCAACAATTTGTTTGGCATTATACAGGGGGGAATGTTCAAGCATCTTCGTTCTTTATCCGCCGGGCAATTGACACAGATTGATTTTCCGGGATTTGCCATTGGAGGCCTGAGCGTTGGGGAGCCAAAAAATCTCATGTATGAAATGGCAGACCATACCCTTCCGTTACTGCCGGTTCACAAACCCAGATACATCATGGGGGTGGGCACGCCTGAAGACCTGGTTGAACTGGTTGGCATAGGGTGTGATATGTTTGACTGTGTCATGCCGTCAAGAAACGCCAGAAACGGCCAGCTATTTACTTCATGGGGGACTATCAATATTTCCAATGCAAAATTCAGACTTGACAAGGAGCCCATTGATATGAATTGTAATTGCTATACTTGCAGCAATTATTCCAGGAGCTACTTAAGACATTTATATAAGTCCAGGGAGCTTTTGTCTTACAGGTTAAACACGATCCATAATATTTATTATTATCTTGATCTTATGGGAAAAATGCGGGATGCAATAAGGCAAGACAGGTTTTTTGAGTTTAAGACAGCGTTTTATTCTAAAAGACAAAACTAAAAGGAAGACACATATGCACGAAATGGGGATTGCACAGCAACTGGTCCAGATTGCCATAGATTCTATTCCAGAAGATATTGAGAATCCAAAGGTTGAAAAATTGAATTTAAGGATAGGGAAACTTGCATCGGTGGTTGAACACAGCCTGACTTTCTGTTTTGAAATTATAACAAAAGACACCCCTTTGGAGAATGCCAAACTGGATATTGATTTTATTGCTGTAATGGTCCATTGTAAATCCTGTGATAATGAATGGGAAGTTACAGGACCGGTTTTTAAGTGTCCTTTTTGTGAGGACGGGGATGTTGAAATGCTCACTGGAAGGGAGATTGAGATCACCTCCCTGGAACTTACAGATTGAATAGTGTCTGACCGAAAAATTGGCGGTTTTCGGTTGGGCACTAAATTAAAGATATAAACCATAAATAAAGTCAGTTATAACAACGGGAATAAGAACAATGGAAATAAATATTCAAAAAAGAGTGCTTGAGGCGAACGAGACAGAAGCAGATAAAAGCAGAATGTTTTTTAAGGAACAGAATGTTTTTGTCCTTAATATGATGTCCTCTCCCGGTTCCGGGAAGACCGAAATTCTTTGTAAAACTTTGGCAAAATTGATGCCGGGTGTAAGAGTGGGAGTGATTGTAGGAGATATTTGTACTACCAATGACGCAGACAGGCTTGACGTCACCGGTGCCAAAGTGACCCAGATCAATACAGATCAGTTTGGCGGAGACTGCCATCTTGCAGCCCATTTGATCATTGCTTCGGCAAGGCAGCTGGGATGTGAAGATCTTGATCTTCTTATCGTGGAAAATATTGGAAATCTTGTCTGTCCGGCTGAGTTTGATATTGGAGAGGATGCAAGGGCAGTGGTGTTGAGTGTGACCGAGGGTGAAGATAAACCCTTGAAGTATCCTTTGATGTTCAGGGTTGCTGATGTGGCAATTTTAAATAAAATTGATTTGCTGCCATACCTTGATTTTGATGCCGGGTTGGTGAAGGATAATATGAAACAGGTGCATCCCCATCTGCCCATATTTGAGATATCTGCCAAAACCGAAGAAGGGTTTGAACCCTGGCTTGAGTGGTTGAAGATTAAGGTGTTTGAAAAAACAGGCAGGGGGTTATAAGAGGGTGATCATGGAAAAGAAAAAAATGGCATTTGCCGGTTCCTGGTATCCGGCAAGTGCTGATGAATGTGAATCATCCATACAAGGCTTTTTAAAAGAAAAACAGGGGCCTCTTGAAGGCGTTTTTATGGGCGGTATTGTTCCCCATGCCGGCTGGTACTATTCCGGATCAATTGCCTGCCGGGTGATTGCTTCTCTTGATCCAGGAAAGGGAGCCGATGAGAAAATTGACACTGTCCTCCTTTTTGGTGCCCACATGCACAAGCAGTCCGAACCCTTTGTCCTGACCCATGGCGCCATTGAAACACCTTTTGGAGATATTGAGGTGGACAGGGAGTTGGCTGATAAAATTGGTGCCGGTATCAGTATCCGTAAGAGAACCCCTTTAGAATTCCCCGATGAAAATACTTTTGAGCTTCAATATCCGTTTATAAAATATTTTTATCCGGATGCAAAAATAGTGGTCTGCGGCGTGGCTCCATCCTTTTTTGCCTCCACTATCGGCAGTATGGCTGTGGAAGAGGCAAAAAAAATGTCAAGAAATAGCAGAATTATTGGTTCCACGGATATGACACATTATGGCCCTGATTTTGGGTTTACACGGGCGGGAACCGGTGAAAAGGCTGTTGAATGGGTGAAAAATAAAAATGATAGAGATGCCATTGGGACAATGATGGAAATGGATGAATCAGCTATCATTGCTGAAGGGTTGCAAAATAAAAATATGTGTTGTGCCGGAGCTGTTGCCGCCTCTGTTGCCGCCTGTAAAAAAATGGGCGCAGTCAAGGCAGTTGAACTTGACTACGCCACAAGTTTTGACAAATCAGCTTCCAGCAGTTTTGTTGGATACGCCGGGATCCTTTATTCCTTATCCTGAAATAAATTCAATGGCGTTTTTAATTCTTAAAATTGTTTTTTCTCTGCCAAGGGCCAGAAGCATTTCAAAAATACCGGGACTTATGGTTGTGCCGGTGATGGCGATCCTTAACGGCTGGGCAATCTTTCCAAACTTGAGATCGGTTTCTGCCATGATTTTTTTAAAAACGGTTTCAAGCTCCTCCTGGGCATAGTTCTCAAGGCCTTCAATATAATCGGCAGATTTCTGTAATACATCCAATATATCAGGTTTTAGAGATTTTTTAGCGGCCTTTTCATCAAATTGCACAGTGTCCTGATAATAAAAAACAGCACTTTGGGCCATCTCGACAAGGGTTTTACTTCTGGGCTGAAGGGTTTGGATAACACCCCGGGTGAATTCATCATTCTCAGCATCAATGCCTAAGTTTTTCAGGTGAAATAAAAGAGGGGTTGCCAATTCTTCAGGATTTTTGCTTTGAATGTGTTTTGAATTAAGCGAGATAAGTTTATCCGTGTCAAACATGGAAGCGGATCTGCCCAGATGTTCCAGATCAAATTTATCAATGAGATCATCTCGTTCAAAAAATTCCTGGTCACCATGGGACCATCCCAGCCGGACCAGGTAATTGATCATGGCATCGGGTAAAAATCCCATTTTCCGGTATTCCCCCACAGACATGGCACCATGGCGTTTGCTTAACCGCGACTTATCAGATCCAAGGACCATAGGGACATGACCGAAAACCGGCATGTCTGCTCCAAGTGCTTCATATATCAGCATCTGTTTGGGTGTATTGATCAGATGATCATCCCCTCGGATAATGGTATTGATTCCCATGGTGATATCATCAATCACAACCGCCAGATTGTACATGGCAGAGCCGTCACTTCTCCGGATAATAAAATCATCGATTTCAGAATTTTGGAATGCTGTATTCCCTTTGACAATATCTTTAACAATGGTAACGCCCGAGTCCGGAGTTTTGAGGCGGACAACTGTGTTGTCAGCCTTTTCAAGGCCTCTTTTCCGGCAGTTTCCATTATACATGGGCTTTAATCCCATGGCCTTTGCATCTTCTCTCATGGCATTGACTTCATCAGGGGTGCACGAACAATAGTAGGCAGATCCTGATTCAATCAGTTTTTCAATATATTCATCGTAGATATGGTATCGCTCCGTCTGAAAATATGGACCCTCATCCCAGTCAATGCCGAGCCATTCCAGGGATTCCAATATGGCATCCAGGGATTTTTTTGTGGATCTTGCTGCATCTGTATCCTCAATTCTTAAAATAAATTTCCCTTTTGTTTTTCTTGCATACAGCCAGTTAAAAAGTGCCGTCCTTGCCCCGCCTATGTGCAGATATCCCGTGGGGGAGGGGGGGAACCGTGTGATAATTGTATCCATTTGTTCACCATCCAAATAAAAGTAAATATAGAGTAAAATCGAGCCCTTAAGTACCATACAACTTTGAATTGGGCAACAGGGTTTAATTTCTTGACACTTTTTATAAATTGAGGTAAATATGTGCGTTTTATTATATTGACTTATAATAATAAAAATTTAAATAAAATAATATAGTTAGGAGAGATCAATGGCAGTACCAAAGCAAAAAAGTTCTAAAGCAAGAGGCAGGAAAAGACGGACACATTACAAAATAAGCGCACCCACGGTGAGTGTGTGCCCTGAATGTCAGGAACCCAAGCTTCCCCATACCGCCTGTCCTGAGTGTGGAGCTTATAAGGGAAGAAATATAAACGACCCGGCTGACGACGAAGAATAGACAAAGGAGATAGTCTAAATCATGACTATTGAAACAAAAGTAAAGAAAGTGATTGCAGAAAAGATTCCTGATATCGATATCGAGGATGTTATTCCGGAAGCATCTTTAATCGAAGATCTTGGCGCTGATTCCCTGACAATTGTTGAACTGGTCATGTCCATGGAAGAACTGTTTGAGATTGAAATTGATGATGATGATGCTGAAAAACTGCTCACGGTTCAGGATGCCATTGATTTTATCAGATCGAAATCTTGAAAATTGGAGTGAATAATAATGGATAAAGACAAGTCCATTCTCATTGGAAGTGACCATGCAGCCTATGAGCTGAAGGAAAAGATCAAGGCTTATCTGTCTGATAAGGGATATAGTGTTGAAGATGCAGGGACAAAAAGCACGGCCTCTGTAAACTATGTGGAGTATGGGAAAAAAGTTGCCGCTGCTGTTTCCCAAGGGCAATATTTAAAAGGGATTCTGCTTTGCGGCACCGGGCTTGGCATGTCCATGACAGCCAACCGGTTTCTCAATGTAAGGGCAGCTCTTTGTTCTGATATTTTCTCCGCAAGGATGAGCAGGCTTCATAATGATTCAAATATCCTTGTCCTTGGTGGTCGTATTGTGGGTGATATCCTTGCATTTGCACTTGTCCAAACCTGGCTTGACACCGAGTTTGAAGGTGGGCGGCATCTTGAACGTATTCAAAGTATAGAAGATAATTAGATGATCCAGGAAAAAGGTGGCAGCATGGGGTTTCTCAATCAGACGGATTTACAAATTGCAAAGATTATCGAACAGGAAGCTGACCGTCAGGAATATGGATTGAATCTGATTGCTTCTGAAAATACTGTCAGCCAGGCAGTTATGGAAGCACAAGGCTCAATTCTGACCAATAAGTATGCAGAAGGATATCCTGCAAGAAGATATTATGGTGGTTGTGAATATGTGGATCAGGCAGAAGATCTGGCCATTGAGCGCGTTAAAAAACTGTTTAACGTCGAATATGCAAATGTTCAACCCCATTCCGGGTCAGGGGCCAATATGGCTGTTTATTTCGCTTTGTTAAATCCCGGAGACCGGATGCTTGCCATGGATCTTTCCCATGGCGGACATCTGACCCATGGTGCCGCTGTCAGTTTTTCAGGTAAATTATATGATTTTGCCCATTATGGACTTTCGCCCGAGACTGAGATGATTGACTTGAACCAGGTGGAAGACCTTGCAAAAAAGCATCAGCCGAAATTGATTGTGGCTGGTGCCAGTGCCTATCCCAGGATTATTGATTTTAAAAGTTTTTTTGAGATTGCCAGATCTGTTGGTGCGCTGTTTATGGTGGATATGGCCCATATCGCAGGATTGGTGGCCGCAGGTGTCCATCCCTCACCAGTGC